>JBEPUG010000120.1:0-10662 GCA_041691695.1 Flavobacteriales bacterium | reverse complement strand
CACTTACGGCGGTAGCAGCGGGGAGAATGATGGGGCGACAGCGTACTTCACTTGGCGTGGTGACCCGGTGGTGAGCTATGTGAATTTCGGTTGCCAAGCGGATTTCACGCCCACCGAAGCAATTATTCTTTCTGCGCCGGACCCAATTCCCTGCGGCCAGTCCGCGAACCTTATCGGTACGGTGAACGGCTCCTTCGCATCCGTGCATTGGCAAGGCGGCGGCGGGACATTCAGTCAGCCGGATTCATTGGAGACCTTCTATATGCCAAGTGGCGGTGATAATGGCAACGTTACAGTGAGCTTCTGCGCCATAGGGAATTGCGGCGACACCGTTTGTGCCCAGATCATTCTTATCACTGCCAGTACACCCAATGTCGCCATCACCGGAGATCCGGTCCTCTGCGGCGCCATGGACAACACGGTGCTTGTCGCTACTGGCGCGGACAGCTTCCTGTGGAGCAACGGAGCCACCACAGCTTCCATCACGGTGGATGCGCTGGGCGCGGGATCATACTCGGTCGTGGGCACATCCAACTGCGGAACGGATACGGCAACCATAACGGTTTCCGTATCACTATTGATGGACAGCTTGTCCTTTACCGATGTCACCTGCATGGGTGATAGCGATGGGAACTCGATGGTCACCGGATATGATGGCATTGAACCATATACATACCTATGGTCCACTGGTAGCACCAATGCAGCGATCACTGGACTCACCACGGGCACCTATAATGTGACCATCACCGACGCCGGCGGTTGCGCGCACGACACGAGTGTTGTGATCAGCGAACCGGTCCTGTTGGTCGCCACAGTGGCTGGGGATACCACGATCTGCCCCGGCGGACAGGCGAATTTCTCCGCACAAGGCGACGGAGGAACACCGGGTTATACCTACGATTGGTCGCCAAGCGCGCCACCGGTATCCGTTACTCAGACCAGCACCTATACCGTCGTGGTCACTGATGCACATGGCTGCATGTCCGCACCGGCAGAAGTGACGGTAAGTATTCCTGATGGACAAGAGGTCGTGCTCTCTACTACACCTTTGGACGGCTGCGCACCGCACTGCATCACCTTTTCCGCTTTCTCCCCGGCAGCGGATAGCTACGCTTGGGAGTTTGGTGATGGAAGCGTCAGCAACAATGGGGTGATCCAGCACTGCTTTAACAGTGCTGGGATCTACAGTGCCAGCGTAACAGTGACGCAATCAAACGGTTGTCCGAACTTTACATCCACGTTCGGTCCGTTTACTATCGGGGATCCGTTGATCGCGGATTTCTCTTGGACACCGCAGGCACCAACGATCGCCAACCCCGAGGTGCAGTTCACCGATGGATCCGCTGGTGCGAATACTTGGGCATGGCAGTTCGGTGACCCCAACGGGAGCACATCGACAGATCCCTCCCCGAGCTTCACCTATGATGCCGTCAATTGCTATCCGGTGATATTGACCGTGACTAATGCCGTGGGCTGCGTGGATTCAGTGGAGAAGCTGGTCTGCATCCTAGGCTCGGATACTCTCTTCGTGCCGAACGTCTTCACGCCCAATGGGGACGGGAACAATGACCAGTTCCGTGTAACCGGCGCAAACCTTACGCAATTGGAAGTAAGGATCTTCAATCGTTGGGGCGAGCAAGTCGCCCTGCTTGAGCGGCCCAAACAGGGCTGGGATGGGCGTTCCATCGCAGGTGAGGTGCTTAGTGCCGGGACCTACTTTTATACGCTGCATGCGACAACTGGCGACGGGGAGTTGCTGGATCGCTCCGGCACCATCAGTCTCGTTCGGTGACGATCTGGGCCGGCGCTTCCTTTCCCGGAAGTGTTTGCCCGAACCATTGGGGGTGTCGCAATGTTCATCGCACGGCGACATGATGTTTCTGGCGCGATGCGACCAATAGCCCGACCTTTGCATCAATTACAAGAATGAGCGGACGTTTCAACGCCGGAGGATGGCGCCTCCCTTTGGTGTTCTTTTTGAGTACGTTACTCGTGGGCAAGGCTTGGTCCCAGTGCGGCACCCTGATCAGCACCTTCCCCTACAATGAAGGTTTTGAGACCGCTGCCTCTTGGGTCAGTGGTGGAACGGGCGATGATTGGACGTGGGGAACACCGACACATCCCTTGATCAATATCGCCGGTGGCGGCACCAAATGCTGGTGCGTGGGCGGACTGTCCGGCACTGCTTACACCGACAACGAACGCTCCTACCTCGAAAGTCCGTGCTTTGATTTCACCACGTTGGACAATCCGCGGATCTCCTTCAAGATCTTTTGGGAAGTGGAGCGCACCTATGACGGGATGACGTTCCAGTATTCCACGGATGGAGGTTCCACTTATAGCAATGTGGGTTCCTTCGGCGAGCCACAGGACTGCATCACCTCCTATTGGTTCAACACGGACAGTATCACCAACCTGCCTGCGACCATTACCCCGAAGCAGGGATGGAGCGGCAGACAGGGTTCCACGCAAGGGGGTTGCTTAGGCGGCAACGGGAGCCAAGCTTGGGTGACCGCGCGGCATTGCTTGGGCTGGTTGGCGAACGCTCCAAGTGTGCGTTTCCGTTTCGTCTTCGGGTCCGGCAGCACCTGCAATGACTATGACGGCATCGGGATCGACGACATACTGATCGACGAGGCTGATCCGGTGGTGGCCTCGTTCAGCGACGTGTGTACGGGCAGCTCGGTGGACTTTACCAATACGTCCGGCCCTTGCCCGAACACCTATGCTTGGAACTTCGGTGATCCAAGCTCCGCGCAGAATACCTCGGTGCAGGAAGCTCCTACGCACGTCTTTTCGGGGCCCGGTTCCTACTCGGTATCACTTACCGCCACGGATGCTTGCGGAGCCTCGGGTGATACCACTGTTATCATCAACGTACTCGGCTTGGCCCTGCAGGCCACGGATGCCCATTGCGGTTTGAACAATGGCTCGGTGCAGGCCGTAGTGATGGGCAGTTCCGGAGTGGTCAACTATTACTGGTCGCCAGGAGGAGCTACAACTTCCAGTTTGGACAGCTTAGCACCGGGCACTTACACCTGCACGATCTCCGGACCAAACAGTTGCCCGTCCACCGCATCGGCCACTTTGATAGCGGATCCCACCACCTTGGCACTGAACATCATAGGCACCAATGCTTCATGCAATGGGTTGATCGATGGAACAGCCACGGTCGTCACCACGGGTGGTGCGGCCCCGTATTCCTATCTGTGGTCGCCTGGAGTGGATACGGTCGTCACCATAACGGGCTTGGCCCCTGGATCTTATTCATGCACAGTGACGGATGACCTTGGCTGCACCGCGCAGGGCAGCACCACCATTTCGGAACCTGCTCCCATCGTGTTGGATCCCCTGTTGCCCGTATCCGCCTGTGCAGGAACCACTACAACCTTATTAGCGAGCGCCACGGGAGGCACAGGACCCTATACCTATGCTTGGTCACCGAGCGGACCACAGATCTCTCCGGCTGCCACAACGGATTATTCAGTGGTTGCCACCGATATGAATGGTTGCGATTCGCCCTCCGATACGGTGGCCGTGTCCGTACTGAACGCTGCCGTTCCGGCCTTGCTCCCGTCGGACACGTCAGGCTGCAGCCCGCATTGCATCACCTTCAATGCACTACCGCCTTTGAACTCCAATTTCCAGTGGACCTTCGGTGATGGCGGGACCGGCTCTGGTCCAATGGTGGAGCATTGCTACCAGCAGGGCGGATATTATGGCGTTTCTTTGGCGGCCACGGATGCCAATGGATGTGTTGGATCGATATCCGTTCCGGACCTGGTCCACATCCTGAACTCACCAATCGCTTCCTTCACGTCATCGTCATCCACAGCGATCATCAGCGGACCTCCTTTCCAATTCGCGAATATCTCCACCGATGCGGAAAGTTATTTCTGGACGTTCGGTGATCCGGGGAACAGTTCATCAAATGAGGTATCGCCAACTTTCACCTATACGCAGGTGGCGTGCTACACGGTAACGCTGGTTGCCTCCAATACCGGCAATTGCAGCGACACCACAAGCGCTATTGTTTGTGTAGAGGATCCCTTTGCGCTTTATATGCCCAATGCCTTCACCCCGAACGGCGACGGCTTCAACGAGGTGCTGCTTCCGATCACATCGGTAAGCGATCCCAAGGATTTCCGGATGTCCATCTATGATCGTTGGGGCGGGCTGGTCTATACCACCACCGACCTCTATGCTGGTTGGGATGGCGGCACAACAGAGCCGGGCGTTTACGTGTGGAAGATCTGGATCACGGACGCCCAAGGCGACGATCAAGAGAAGGTCGGCAGTGTGACCATGCTGCGCTGATCAAGCGGACGGTCTAGTTCTCCGGGATCGGTAGTGCGATCAACGCCTCATACAGCCGGTGCATCGGCAAGCCCATTACAGTGTAGAAACTGCCTTCGATGCGCTCCACTGCAGTATAGCCTATCCAATCCTGCACGCCATACGCACCGGCTTTGTCCAGCGGGGAATAGCGCAGCACGTAGTAATCGATCTCCGCCGCGCTGAGCGTTTTGAAATGCACGATGGACTCGTCGGCAAAGCACTTCGTGGCCTGCGTGGTCCGCAAGCATACACCGGTGACCACGCGATGGCTCCGTCCGGACAGCAAGGAAAGCATGCGACGTGCAACCTCCGCATCCTCAGGCTTGTTCAACAGGACATCGCCCACGATAACCGTGGTGTCTGCTGTCACCAGGATCTCGTCTCCGGCGAGTGTACCCTTCCAAGCATCAGCTTTCTTGCGAGCTAGAAATTCGGCCACGTCGGCAACGGGAAGATCGGCCGGGAAGGATTCATCCACATCCGTCCGCGTGATCTCCACGGGAAGGTCCAGACCTTGAAGCAACTGCCGACGGCGCGGAGAGGCAGAGGCAAGGATCAATCGCCAAGGGAACACGGGAGGAACTTGGGTCATAGCGTATGTCGCATAACAAAAGCAAAGGCGATCGCGATGGCCATGCCTGCCTTCAGGACGTTTCCTGCAGTGTTGAATTCCTTGCGGGTGGTGGCGTTGAAAGTAAAACCGGCCGAGATCAGTAACGGCAAGATGATGCCAACGCCGATGTACCAATGGGAGAGGTTGTCGGTGAGCACGACCATGCGCACCACCAACAGCGCGAGGATGGTGCAGGCCAAGTAGAAAAGTGCGATCGCCTTGGCCCACTTCACGCCCCAGACGATGGGGACCGTGCTGCAACCATCGGCCTCGTCGCCTTTGATATCCGCCATGTCCTTCTGCAGTTCGCGCACCAGCGTGGTGAGAAAGGCGAAGAACGCATAGCCAAGCACCCATGCCCAAAGACCTTGGAAACTGAAAGCCGCTTCCAGCATTTTGCCGTCCGACCCTTGCACCATGGCCGTTCCTCCATACGCATGTGCCAACGCAGGGATCTCATAAAGCCCTACGGAGAGTGGCACTATCGCCACTAAGACGGCCACCAGGCCGTTCCCGAGAAGAAAGCTGCGCTTGAGTCTCGTGCTATACCACCAGAGTGCGCCAGCGGCAAAGAGGGGAAGTAGCACCAGATGATACTGCCCGCTGCGCCATGCGACGAAGGCACCGAGCACGATGCCCAAAGCGGTGAGCACAAGGTGCCCCATCATCGCCACTCTGCGCTTCACGGAGCGGCCCACGATCACCTGTTCCGGTTTGTTCACCCGGTCGATGCGGGTGTCGAAATAGTCGTTGATCACATTGCCCCCGGCCGCGATGAGCACGGTGCTGATCACCAGCAACCAGAAGTGGAGTTCACTGAAGGCATGCGTGAAGGTGTTCATCGGCACCTTGGCGATCAGCGTGGCATCGGGTGAGGTGGCCATGGCACGCAGGTCAACGCTACTCGCATCGAGGTAGGCACCGATCACACCATAGCGGATGGCTACCATGGTGAATACGATGATCAGCAGATTCAGCGGGCGGGTCAGCCGCAGGAAGGCGCGCATACTACCACGTATGTGCTTGTTCGGTGAGCCACTTGTCCTGCACCTTCATGGCCTGCTCCAGCACATCGCGCACGCAGCCACGACCACCGGGGAAGCGCGATACATAGCGGCTGATGAACTTGATCTCTTCGGCCGCATCGGATGGGCAGCAGGGCAGGGCGACGCGTTGCATCACGCGCAGGTCCGGGATGTCGTCGCCCATATAGGCAGCGTGCTTCAGGTCAAGGCCGTTGTCGGCGATCAACTCGTCCAACTTCGCGTTCTTATCCTTCACGGAGTGGTGAAATTCCGTCACGCCCAGGCGGGCGAAGCTTTCAGCAACGCCGGGCGAGATACCGCCGGTGGTGACGATGATCCGTAGGCCTTCCTTCAGCGCATGTTGCACCGCATAAGCGTCGCGGGTGAAGAAGGTGCGCACCGGGTCGAGGTCGGGATACAGTTGCACATGGCCGTCGGTGAAGACGCCGTCCACATCGAAAATGAAGATGTGGATGCCGGAGAGAAGCTCCTTATAGGTCTTGATGGTCACGGTCCGTGGGGTGGTAGGTGTGCAGGATCAGGTCGCTGAGGGCGGCATACGCGCGGCGAAGTTCGGGCTCATCGGCCAATAGGTCCATCTGTTGCGCGATGGTCTTTACATCACCTCGACGCGCAGGGCCGGTCACCGCTTGGTTCGCGCCCAGTATGGCCTTGTCGGTAGCGGCGCGCCATAGCGGATGGAGCAACGCGGGATCGATCTTGTGATCTTCTAAAAGGCGCTCGGCCTCGCGCAACAGAAAGACGGGGAAGTTCGAGGCGATCACCGCGCTCAGGTGCAGTCGCCGCCGTTGTTCGAAAGGCAAATGGACCACGCTGGAAGAGAGCTTGTGGGCCAGATCGCGCAGCAGGCCCAACGTTGTGTCATCATCTGCATCCACCACCAAGGGAACATGCGCGAGGTCGATCGGACTTCCTGGACTGAAGCTCTGGATCGGCCACAGCACGCCGCGATGTGCATGGCCCGTCAGGAGTTCCAACGACTTCGATCCGCTCAGGTGTGCCACGGGTGTTCCATCTTTCGGAAGCGCTTCGGCTACGCCCTTGATCGCATCATCACTCACCGCTATGATGCGCAGGTCCGCATGTGGAAAAGAATTCTTCAAGCTAAATGACGGGCACCCCAACTCCTCGGCGAGTTCTTGGGTCTTAGCTTGATCACGGCCTACGATAGCGACCAGCGGAATACCTGCGCGACGCAGGGCATGGCCCAGATGGAAGGCCACGCGCCCGGTACCGATCAGCAGAATTGAAGACATGCGCCGCGAAGGTCGGAGGTAAAGGTTGACCACTATCCTAGATCGGTCCGGCATTTTGGGGGCAACTTACCTTTACCGCCCTTTGCCACATTGGCCATTCCCTATGGAACGCATCTATCTCGACAACGCCGCCACCACTCAGCTCGACCCCGAGGTCATCGACGCCATGCTGCCCTACATGCGCGAGCATTACGGCAATCCCAGCGCCGTGCATGCCTTTGGGCGCAAGGCGCGGGCGGGCATCGAGCAATCGCGGCGCATGGTGGCGAAGCTGCTGAATTGTGCCCCAGGCGATATCGTCTTTACCAGCTGTGGCACCGAGGCGGACAACATGGCCCTGATGTGCAGCGTGCGCGATCTGGGCGTGAAGCATATCATCACCTCGCCGATCGAGCACCACGCGGTGGAGCATGTGGCGCTTGAACTGGAACGCACCGGCGCGGCCAATGTCCACTGGATGCGCTTGATGCCCGACGGCAAGGCGGACCTCGCGCATTTGGAGGAATTGCTGAATGCGAACGACCACGTCCTCGTCTCGCTGATGCATGCCAACAACGAGCTCGGCACGCGCAACGACCTTGTCGCCATCGGTGATCTGTGTCGGAAGTACAACGCGCTTTTCCATACGGACACCGTGCAGACCATGGGCCACTACCGCTTCGACCTGGAGCAGCTGCCCATTGACTTCCTCACCTGCAGCGCGCACAAGTTCCATGGACCGAAAGGTGTTGGATTCCTCTACATGCGCAATGGTGCTGTTGTGAAGCCGATGCTCGTGGGTGGCGCGCAGGAACGTAACATGCGTGCAGGGACGGAGAATATCATCGGCATCGTGGCACTGGCCAAGGCGATGGAAGTGGCCTACCGCGACCTTGATGAACACGTCAAGCACGTGCAAGCGCTGAAGACCCGGATGAAGAAGGCGATCAAAGCCGCGATCCCGGAGGCCGCATTCAACGGCGACACCAGCGCGGACAGCCTCTACACAGTGCTAAGCGTTCACTTCCCCGATGACGGAAAGGGTGAAATGCTGATCTACAACATGGACATCGAGGGCATAGCATGCAGCGGCGGAAGCGCCTGCAGCAGCGGCAGCAACAAGGGCAGCCACGTCATTGATGCACTGTATCCCGGTCGCACTGGGGCGAACATCCGTTTCTCCTTCAGCAAGTTCAACACCGAGGCCGAAGTGGATCACGCGGTGGAAGTGCTACAGCGGGTGATGGCACCGGCGGCCGCGAAGGCTTGATTACAGTTGGTCGGCAGGGCCGACCGAATAGCGGGCACCAGGCTGGGGCCGGGCGCCAACACGGTGGTCGGCTGGCGCCGACAGTCAATTTTTACCACGGATGGACACGGATGAACACGGATAGGTGTTGCCGTGACGTTCACACGTTCACTCCGGGTGTATCTGCTTCCATCCATGTTGATCCGTGGTTCCTTCATTCGATCACCACTCCGTACTTCGCGAGCAGCGCCAACGCGCCTTCCACGGAGAATTTCGCGCCCTTCAGCTTGTTCCGCTCCGGATCGATAGCGATGTTGAACGCCGTGCTGAGATCCGCTTTCTGCAAGTGCGTGTTCACAAACACGGCCCGGTCCAGGTCGCAGCGCTCGAAGATGGCATTCTCCACGTGCGCGTTCTCGAAGTCCACGCCCTTGAGTGAGCAGCGGATGAACTGCGTGCCGTTCATTTTCCGCTTATGGAAGACTGCGTGATCCATCATGCATTGATCGAACGTCGCGCTGAAGAGCATCTCCTTGCACGCGCTGAAGTCCACGCCGAGCAGCTTGCATTCCTTGAAGGTTGCGTCGCGCAAGGCCACCTCGGTCAACTTGACCATCGACAGGTCGCAGCCGATGAACGTGCATTCTGCGAACTTGCTGCGCGAGAAATCGCTGTGGGAGAGTTCGCACTGCGAAAAAGTGCATTGCTCGAATTCGCGTTCCGGCACGGACTGATGGCTCCACTTCACTTTGGTGAAGGTCTTTAGAATGTGGATATTGGATGCCATGAAGGAGGAGTCGCTCGCGGTTTGAGTAGGAGCGCGGAAAATTAGACGATCGGACAAGGGAGACGTGCGGATCTTCACCTTTGTGCTTCCATGGCAAGCGGTAGATCGGTTACGGAGGTCCACATGGAGCGCATTAAGCGCATCGCGCCGTGGCTGGTCGCGGTGGGCTTCTTCATGGAGAATCTCGACAGCACCATCCTGAACACCGTGGTGCCGGTGATCTCCCAGGACCTGAACGTGACCGCGCTCAGCCTGAAGTCCATCGTAACGACCTACACTTTGAGTCTGGCCGTGTTCATCCCCATTAGCGGATGGATGGCCGATAAGTTCGGTACCCGCAAGGTCTTCCGGACGGCAGTGGCGCTGTTCACCTTGGGGTCCTTGCTCTGCGGGATCTCCGTGAATTTGAACATGCTGGTGGCTTCCCGCGTGCTGCAAGGCATCGGCGGTGCGATGATGACACCCGTGGGCCGCTTGGTGTTGGTGCGCACCTTTCCAAGGGAGTCTCTCTTGCGGGTGATGAACTTCGTGGTGATCCCCGCGTTGATCGCGCCGATGGTGGGACCCTTTCTCGGCGGATTGATCGTGGAGTGGCTGCCATGGCGGACGATCTTCTTCGTCAACCTGCCCATCGGTATCGCGGGCTGGTGGCTGGTCGGGCGCTACATGCCGGACCACCGCGATCCGGAAGTGCCACCGATGGACAAATGGGGCTTCCTGCTCTTCGGTGCTGGCGTGGCAATGCTCTCCTATGTCCTGGAAGTGTTCGGTGAGCACAGCCTACCGCTCGGCACCATACTCGCGCTCTCCATCGGTTCGGTGGTGCTTTTGGTCGCATACGGCATCCACTCCCGCCTCATCCCGGATCCACTCTTGTCGATCAGACTCTTCATCATCCGGACGTTTCGGATATCCGTGATGGGCGGCTTCATCACGCGCTTGGGTGTCGCCGGCATGCCCTTTCTATTACCCCTGCTATATCAGCTGGGCATGGGCTACAGCCCTTTGCAGGCGGGCCTTTTCACCACCCCGCAGGCATTGGGTGCAATTGGCATGAAGGTGCTCAGCACGCGGTTGATCGCGCGGTTCGGCTTCCGAACGGTGCTGCGTTGGAACACCATCCTCCTAGGATGCAACATCATGTCGTTCTCCTTGATCGGCGCCGGTTCCGCGATCTGGGTCATCCTTTTGCTAAGCCTGTTGCAAGGCATTTTTTCCTCGCTTCAGTTCACCTGCATCAATACGATCGTCTATGCGGATGTGAGCGATGAGGACGCCAGCAGCGCCAACAGCATCGCCTCCACCTTCCAGCAGATGGCGCGCGGCTTCGGCGTGGCGGTAGCCTCCTTGGTGGCCGGGATCTTTCTGGCCGGCCATGCCGAAATGCCTGTGGC
>JBEPUG010000119.1:0-10669 GCA_041691695.1 Flavobacteriales bacterium | reverse complement strand
CGTTTGTAAGACCGTCGAACTGCATTACCTCTCCGTAATAGGGCCGCACCTGGAATTGATCACCCGCTACCGAAATTGCCACGACGATGGTAAAGTGAGCGACTCGAAGAACCTGATCAACACCATCCTAGTGGACAGTCTCTCCTTGGACAGCGGCGCTTTGGTGTGGCACAACGTGCGTCCCGGCAGGCCCAGCGCGACCACCAAGCAATTCACGGTAGCAGCCGCAGGCATCCATGTCGTGTTGCCGCATCGGAATGCACCGTTCACCATCAAATTCATCAGTGCGAGCGTGGAGTTGGATAGCACGGTGGCCGGGCTTCCGCCGCTTTACGACCTGCATGTCGCGCAGCTGCGCATCGCCCATCCGGACAGCACCCTGCTGTTGAAAGGCGTGGCGCTCACCTCGCGCCTCGGCCCTCAGGATTACGGCAAGGCCATCAAGTACGAAACGGATCTCATCACCTTCCATTCCGATTCCATCGGCCTGCGCGGTTTGGACTTTGCGGCCATGTTGAATGAGAAGTCGTTGCGGGCGGGCGAGGCACGCATCAGCGGCACGGATATCAATGACTACCGCGACAAGACCTTGCGCGACGCACCCTTCAAGAAAAAACCATTACCTGCTCGACTGTTGCGCTCCCTGCCCTTCACCGTTTGCTTGGACAGCCTCGTGGTGGAGCATTTGAATGTGGAATACAACGAGAAGGACACGGTCACTACGGATTTCGGAAAGGTCGGCTTCAGCGATATCAACGCGGTGGCGCATGGCATCTGCACGCTTCATCCGGAGCAAAAGCCGGTGATGCACCTCGTAGCGACGGCACGTGTGTATGAGAAGGCACCGATCCACTTCGACTTCCGCACCGCGATATTCGACAGCAGCGACCATTTCAGCGTGAAGGCGCGCATCGGTCCACTCCCCTTCCGCGTATTCAACGCCATGACGAACGACTTGCTGCTGGTGCGCACCACCGCAGGCACTATCGGCGGTGTGGACTACTCGCTGGATGCGGACCAGAAAGGTGGCCATGGGCGCATCGACATGGAGTATGCCAACCTCAAGATCCGCATCGCCAAGCGGGATGGTTCACGCGATAAGAACATATTCAAGAGCTTTCTTGTGAACCAGTTGATCCGCAGCAAGAACATCCGTGGTGATGGTAACTTCCGCCATGGCGATTTCACCATTCCGCGCCTTCCTGACCGGCAGATCTTCAACTACATGTGGCGCGGAGTGCGCGAAGGCATGAAGGAGACCGTACTTCCGCAGTCACTGAAGGACGCACAATCCGCGCTGAAGACGGTGAAGGATGTCACCAAGGGAAAGTGAACACCGGTGATGCACCTACCGCTGATGCGAACGAGGCTGCAATACTTTCGCAGCATGCGCACCCTTTTGTCGATCATCTCCTTATGCCTTTCGCTGCTGGCCGCGGCACAATCCTCAGCGCCGTGGCAATTCGCGGGAAGTCTCTCGAGCACTTCGAGCGGCCAATTGTTCAGCCTTTTTCTGGTGAAGGTGGAGAACGGCAAAGTGGTGGAGACGCGGCCGCTGACACGACTCGACTTCCTCCACCAGGCCCAAGGCCGCGCGAAGAGTCCCGCCAACCCGGACACGGTGGATTATTTCCGGAAGTACCTAGTGCCCTCATGTTATCTGCCTGTCGACAGCACCAAGATGGGCTATTACCACAGCGATTGCATCACACTCGACGAACTGTGGAAGCTGCGGTTCCAGGAGTTTCCGCTCAAGACCCAAGACGGGCAGCATATGCCTCTGGGGTGGAGCGGGAAGCCACTTGCGCCCGACGCCGCCCAAATGACCATCCTGAACGGATACGGCATGAGCTACCCGAAGGACCTGATCATCGGCGCCCAGTTCTTTCGACTCTTGCATGACATCGGCGACCGGCAGTGGATCGTCAACTACCGCAATGGATCTTAGGCATGAGCGGCAGCGCTAATATGGAAGAACTGCTGCATGGCCTGCGCGCCGGTGACCGGGTGGCCTTGGGCCGCGCCATCACCTTGGTGGAAAGCACGCGACCTGAGGACCGGACCTCCGCGCGGAACCTCTTGCGTGAAGCCGCATCCAACGTTTCCGCCGCGCGCATCGGCATCACCGGTATTCCCGGCGTAGGCAAGAGCACCCTGATCGATGCGCTCGGCACGCATCTGATCGAGCAGGGCCACAAGGTCGCGGTGCTCGCTATCGACCCCAGCAGCACCCGAAGCGGCGGAAGCATCCTTGGCGATAAGACCCGCATGGAACGCTTGTCGTCGGATGACAACGCCTTCATTCGTCCCACACCCACCAGTGGAACTTTGGGTGGTGTTGCGCGCAGAACACGCGAGACCATCATCCTCTGCGAGACCGCAGGCTACGACCGCATCCTTATCGAGACCGTTGGCGTTGGCCAGAGCGAAGCCACCGTGGACCAGATGACGGACCTTAACCTGCTGCTGATGATCGGCGGGGCTGGCGACAGCTTGCAAGGCATCAAGCGCGGCATCATGGAATCCGCCGACCTCATCGCCATCACCAAGACCGACGGCGACAACGACCAGCGGAACCACCGCGCAGCCATGGACCTGCGCCACGCCATCGGCTTGCTGCCCCCTCGCGAGAATGGATTGCGGCCGCGCGTACTGCTTTGCTCCGCCACCACCGGAAAGGGCATTCCAGAGTTGGCCGATGCTGTTGAGGAGTCCGTGCAACGTGATGCTTCCAGCGGCTATCAGGCACAGCGGCGCCGTGAGCAGGACCTGTGGTGGATGCGCAGCGCTATCGAGGAGAATTTGCTCGACAGCTTCAACACGCACCCCGCTGTACAAGCGGAACTCCCGAATATCGAGCGCCAAGTGCGCGAAGGGGCGATCGGTCCTTTTGATGCAGCAGAGGCTTTGCTCAAACTAGCTAGCGCAAGTCGTGAGCCATAAGCTCGGTTCAGTGAAGGACCGATCACCAGAGAAGAGCCGTCAAAACAGCTTCCGAACTTCCTCCTTCAGCGAGATCATCGCTTCTTGGGTCGGCAACCGAGAAAGCCGTGACGCGGTTTCGAAGACGCTCTGGCTGAGAGCCGTACCGTTAGGGTTGTCCCCCGTGTGTTCGTAGGCGATGTTGATGATGCGCAAGGTCTCCTCCTTGGCCATCTTCACTTGTTGCCAAGCGCGATCGCTCACATAGATCTGCTGCGTCACGTTATGCTCGAACTCCTCACGGATGGTGGCGAGCAGCTCCGCGTGGAACATCCGGGCGCTCATGCTGTTCTTATGGACACGGAATACCAGCGTGCCGGGTGTGATGCGCTCCAAGAAGAGGGACAGTCGCTCATAAGCCTGCAGGCGCAAGGGCAAGGTGTGCTTGCGATCCTCTCGCTTCATCTCGGCCATCAGCTGGTTGTTCTGCGCGCTGGAGCGGGCACCGAGGAATTGCCTTAACAGATAGAACGCGGTAAGGAAGACCACGATGGAGGGCAGCAGGGCCAAAAGCACTTGGAACCATTGTTCGCTGGACATGCGGAAGGATTTGCGGGCGAAGATCGCACCTGCGCAACGAGCGGCCTCGCTCCACTATTGCGCCTTAGAAAGACCAGTGCCGAGCCATTTCTTTCAACGGCCGCTTCGTGAAGTCCTGAAGTGAGCATCCGAAGCCAACAGGCCGCATCCGCCACAACGGCTAATTTCGCGGCTCCTTTACTATTCCGCCCTGGCGCGATAACGGATCCACACACGTATGCACTTGTCCCCAGCAGTCCAGTCCATCTCCGAGTCCGCCACCCTACAAATGGCCCAGCGCACCCGCGAGATGCGCGCTGCCGGCAAGGACATCGTGGACCTCAGCCTCGGCGAGCCGGACCAAGACCCGCCTGCCTTCGCCATCGATGCGGCGAGGAAGGCCTTGGACGAGAACAAGTGGAACAAGTATCCGCCGGTGATGGGTTATGCCGATCTCCGCGCATCCATCGCTCACAAGTTCAAGCGGGACAACAACCTGGACTACACGCCCGAGCAGGTGATGGTGAGCACCGGCGCGAAGCAGGCCATCATGAATGTGGTGGTCTCCCTCGTAGGACCCGGCGATGAGGTGGTGATCCCCGCACCGTTCTGGGTAAGTTATGCCGAGCAGGTGCGCTTCACCGGAGCAACGCCCGTCTTCGTGCCCAGCACATTGGAAGAGAACTACAAGCCACCGATATCCCGGATCGCGGCCGCTATCACGCCACGCACGCGTCTGCTCATCTATAGCTCGCCCTGCAACCCCAGCGGGTCGGTGCTCACGATGGCCGAGTTGGAAGAGCTGGCCGCGGTGGTCCTGAAATGGCCGGAGCTCTACGTGATCAGCGATGAGATCTACGAGCACATCGTCTTCGAGGGAACGCACAATTCCATTGGAACGGTGCCGGGTATGATGGACCGCACCATCACGGTGAACGGCATCTCGAAGGCCTTCGCCCTCACCGGTTGGCGCATCGGCTATATCGGCGCGCCGCAATGGATCATCAAAGCCGCGAACAAGGTTCAAGGGCAGTTCACCAGCGGTGCGAACACCATCGCGCAACGCGTGGCGAAGGCCTGCGTCGAAGCGGACCCCGCGTTGATCCAAGGTTTGCGCACGGATTTCATGCGTCGCCGAGATCTCGTGTTGAAGGGCCTCGCCGATATTCCAGGATGGCGCTGCACGAAACCCCAAGGCGCGTTCTATGTGCTGCCCGATGTTTCGAGCAGCCTTGTCGGCGACATCCATAGCAGCTCTGATCTCGCCATGCATCTGCTCGAACACGCTGGCGTGAGCTTGGTGGAAGGCGATGCATTCGGCGCACCGGATACCGTGCGCATCAGCTACGCCACCAGCGATGCATTGCTCACCGAGGCCATCGCGCGCATCTCCAAGGCCATCAAGGCCTTGCATTGAAATTGAGCGACCGATGAACCCGAAGGAGATCATGGAACGCTTTACCGGCATCACTGCGCTGGTGGTGGGCGACGTGATGCTGGATGCATATCTCTGGGGTCATGTGGACCGCATCAGCCCGGAAGCGCCGGTGCCCGTGGTGCAGGTCTCGCACCGCAGCGCACGGCTCGGCGGCGCGGCCAATGTGGCGCTCAACTTGAAGTCGCTCGGCGCTACCGCTATCGTGGCCAGCATCATCGGCGATGAACCCCACGCGGATGAACTTGAATTGCTTTTCGCAGAGCACGGGCTCAATACCCAAGGACTGGTGCGCTCCGCCTCGCGCCGCACGACCGTGAAGACGCGCATCATCAGTGGCGACCAGCATGTGGTCCGCGTGGATGAGGAGATGGAGAGCGACCTCGACCTGGCGGAGGAACGGACCTTCCTGCATCATGTGATCGAACTGATGCGCGCGCAAAAACCGCAAGTGCTGATCTTCGAGGATTATGATAAAGGCGTGCTCACCGCCGGCGTGATCGCTGGACTCATTGTCGAGGCGCATCGCTTGGGCATTCCTGTGGCAGTGGACCCAAAGCGTCGCCACTTCTTCGACTACCGCGAGGCGGATCTCTTCAAGCCCAACCTGAAGGAACTGCGCGAAGGCCTGAAGGTGGAGATCGAGAGCGGTGACATCGCCGCTGTGAAAGGAGCGGTCCGCATGTTGGAAGCACGCTTGGCCAACAGCGCATCGCTGATCTCCTTGAGCGAACATGGCGTCTATGCCCATACACACGGCGAGGAGATCGCTCTACCTGCGCATCCGCGGAACGTGGTGGACGTTAGCGGAGCCGGTGACACGGTGATCGCCGTGGCCGCTCTGTGCCTTGCATTGAAGCTGCCTTTGCGCACGATCGCCGCATGGTCCAACCTCGCTGGCGGACTCGTTTGTGAACAAGTGGGCGTGGTGCCCGTGACACAGAAGGAGCTGCTCGCAGAGGCGGAACGGCTGGACCTTCATGCATCGCCGCACGCCGTCGCATGACCGTGAAGCCTTACGCCGACGAAGGATCCAAGCGGGAGCAGGTGGAGCGCATGTTCGACTCCATCTCGCCGAAGTACGACCTGTTGAATCGCCTCTGCTCACTGGGGACCGATCAAGGCTGGCGCCGGAAAGTGATCCGCAACTTGGGCAAGGAATCTGTTGATCGTTTGTTGGACGTGGCCACTGGCACCGCCGACCTCGCCATCATGGGAGCCAAAGTGGCCAAGCAGATCACGGGTGCGGACATCTCTTCCGGGATGTTATCCGTGGGCCGCGTCAAAGTGCAAAAGGCCGATCTCGCCGATCGCATCACACTGGTGCAGGCTGATGCCGCAGAGCTTCCTTTCCCGGATGCTTCCTTCGATGCCATCACAGTGGCTTTTGGTGTGCGCAACTTCGAGGACCTTCAGCGGGGCATCGCGGGAATGGCCCGGGTACTGCGCCCCGGAGGGAGGCTCATCGTGCTGGAATTCAGCAAGCCACAACGCACGCCCTTCAAGCAATTATTCCGCTTCTACTTCCACCGCGTGATGCCGATCATCGGGCGCATGGTGAGCAAGGACAACGCAGCATACAGCTATCTGCCCGAAAGCGTGGACGCATTCCCGCAGGGGAAAGCATTCGAGGATATCCTGCGCCAACAGGGTCTGCGTGAGGTCCGGTCCACCTTGTTGACCTTCGGTGTGGCCACTTTGTACACTGCGCGCAAGTGAACCACACACGATAAGCCCTCTACTTTCGTTCCCTCTGCCGATGCGCTCCCCCAAGTACCTTCTCGCCCTCCTCCTGCTCTTCGGGCTTTCCGTGCAGGGCCGGGCACAAGGCATTACCGGTGTGAAGGTGCAGAACCTCCCAAACTTCGACAAGCACCACTTCCATTTCGGCTTCCTGTTGAGCTACAATACCAGCGACTTCTTCGTGAAGCTCAAACCGGACGCGCCCTTCGCGGATTCCTTGCTGGTGCTCGACCACATAAAGCAACCCGGCTTCAACCTCGGGATCGTCGCTTCGCTGGACATGACGCCGAACCTGAGCTTGCGCTTGCTTCCCACCCTCACCTTCCAATCGCGCAATTTGGAATACACCTTCCGCAAGGCCGACGGCAAGACATCGAGCTACCTCAAACCCATTGAAAGCACCTACTTGGAATTCCCTCTGCTGCTGAAGTTGCGGAGCGACCGCATCAACAACTTCGCGGTCTACCTCATTGGCGGCGGCAAATTCGGCATCGACATGGCCAGCCAAAAGGACGTGAACAACAACATCGACCAGGACATCGTGGTGAAGCTGGCCAAGTATGATTACGGCGCTGAAGTGGGTGGTGGCTGCGACATGTTCCTCCCCTACTTCAAGTTCGGCATCGAGCTGAAGGCCGGCATCGGCATCCCCAACTTACTGATCGACGACAACACGCGCTTCAGTAAGCCCATCGAGAGCCTGCGCTCCAAGACCTACATGCTCACCTTCACGTTTGAAGGATAGTCGTCGGTTGGCCGCACTTTCTTCATTCTACATTTTTCATTCATCATTTTTCATTTCTGTTTAGCGGAGCGCCCCACTTTTACCCCATGAGCCGCACCGTTGACATCGCACTTCCGCCGCGCGAAGCCGCCGATCCCGCATTGGTGCGCGAAGCGGCTGCCGAAGCGTGCGCCATCCCATTGGTGCAAGTGAAGGGCGCGCGGATCCTGAAGCGTTCCATTGATGGCCGCAGCAAGAAGCCGCTGGTGCGTTTGCGTGTAGAGATCTCCGAGGAAGAGGATCTTCCGGAACCGACAAACACGCCGCCGGTGCTTCCATCCGTTAGCAACGCGGATCCTGTGATCATCGTGGGCTGCGGCCCTGCCGGACTCTTCGCCGCGCTGGGCTGCATTGAGCAAGGCAGAAGGCCGATCATCTTGGAGCGCGGCAAGGACGTGCGCGCGCGGCGACGGGATCTCGCCGCGATCAACCGTGAGCATCTGGTGGACCCGGATAGCAACTACTGCTTTGGCGAAGGCGGAGCTGGAACCTACAGCGATGGCAAGCTCTATACCCGCAGCGACAAGCGCGGTGATATCGCGGCCGTGCTTCGCACACTGGTCGCATTCGGTGCGCCAGCCGACATCATGGTGGATGCGCATCCGCACATCGGGACGAACAAGTTGCCGGGCATCGTCACGGCAATGCGCGAGGCGGTGATCGCTGCGGGAGGCGAAGTGCGTTTCGATACATGCGTCACCGACTTTATGGTGAAGGACGGCCGTATCCATGGCGTACAGACCGCACAGGGCGATGAGGTCCTTGCCGATGCCGTGATCCTCGCCACGGGCCACAGCGCGCGCGACATCTTCGAACTGCTGCACGCGAAAGGCATCCGCATCGAGGCCAAGTCCTTTGCCATGGGCGTGCGCATCGAGCATCCGCAAACGGTGATCGACCGCATCCGCTACCACTGCGACGTGCGCGATCCCTTCCTCCCACCGGCCAGCTACAATGCGGTGCAACAGGTGGATGGGCGCGGGGTCTACAGTTTTTGCATGTGCCCGGGTGGCATCATCGCGCCGTGCGCTACCGCGCTAGGCGAGGTCGTCACCAACGGCTGGAGCCCGAGCAAGCGCAACAATCCATTCGCCAACAGTGGCATCGTCGTCGCTGTGGATCCAGTTACGGATGCAGGAGGGAAGCAGGACGGTGGGCTCTTAGCAGGAATGCATTGGCAGAAGGCGATCGAGCAAGCGGCGTGGCGTGCTGGCGGGGAAAGGCAATCCGCGCCCGCGCAACGCCTGGAGGATTTCATCAACGGTCGCGCGAGCAACGATCTGCCAACATGCAGCTATCCGCCAGGGATCGTTCCCGCCATGCTTTCCCAAGTGCTGCCACCGGCGATCACATCGAGGCTGCGCGGCGGATTGATCGCCTTTGGAGAAAAGATGCGTGGCTATCGCACCAATGAAGCCGTGCTCGTGGCCGTGGAATCGCGCACCAGTTCTCCTGTACGCATCCCGCGCGACCCGATCACGCTGGAACATCCGGAGGTGCAGGGCCTCTATCCTTGTGGCGAAGGTGCAGGATATGCCGGTGGCATCGTCAGCGCGGCGATGGACGGGCAACGCATCGCGCGGCTGCTGCGGAAGTAGTTCAAATATCAAGTCCTGCGCGCATATTCCATTGGCGGCAAGTTCCTCTCTCGCCATAGTGCCTTTGAGAATCTCGATTCAGCGGGGCTTGCGTATGGAACACATCACCGGCAACGAAGTAACGATCTTTTGAATGATGGCAGAGTGGCCTGCGAGGTACAAGTTGATCGAGCGCGCTTCCATCCGGCTTCGGACCAACACCGTGTCACCCGGCGCATAGCCTACCTCAATGGTGCGGGCCGCTTCAAGAGCCTCATTCCTGGCCGGGAATTTCCCCAACGGGTTGGAATACGTCACCTTCAATCGGAGCAAGCAAACCGAGCTGTAAGCGATGAATGCAATGATCGTGATGGACCTAGATCGCCCGGAAGGCCCAAGGGCTTCAGGGACCGACCAAGCCAGCAGGACCATCGCGTAGGGGACGACAAAGAGCCCGTATTGAGGCAAGAAAGCCAAGCAATGACCTGCTCGTATTGAAGCAATAACTGCAAATACGGCCTGAGCGCCGATGAACGCCAGAAGTATGTAAAAAGGCCGCAACCCATCCTGATGTTTCCTTCGGATGTTCGCTACCAGCCCGGCGATCATAACGAAAGGGATCAGCAGCAGCACGCCGATCTCTCTGATCCGAAGGCCCATATCCTGTATCCGGTTCCCGAAGATCTCCAGCCAGACCTGGACCATCCCGGTCGCAATATTCTGCGGATCTACCGGCAGGGCATAAGGCGGATCGCAGGACCTATATGCTTCGGCCTGAAGTCTGTGCATTTGATTCTGATCACGCAGCACTTGGAGCCCTTGCGCTCCGCCGACCAGGAACCAAAGCCCGATGACAAACAATACCACAAGGAGACCGCCACCTAGGAGCATCCACTTTCGTTTCTCCCTCAACCCGATCGCCACAACGATCAACTGGGCTCCCAGCACATAGACAGCGAGATACTGGGACAATAGAGCCACGATCAATGTTGCGAAATAGAGATAGAAGAATTTTGCCCAGGAGACCTTTCTGGACATTCCTTCCAGGAGGAACAAGCTGCTTATAAAAGAAAAAAGCAACGCCATGGAATATGCCCTTGCCTCTTGGGCATATCCGACCACCAATGGATGAAATGCCACGAATGCTGCAGCTAGGTAGGCTGCGCTCACGCTTCCGATCAAAACCTTGGAGAACCGGAAAGCCACTGGAATAATGCAAATGCCTAGAAGCAGGGAAAGACTCCTCACCGCTAGATCACTCCGACCGAACACCACCATCCAGTAGTGCAGGGCCACATTATACAAGACACTATTCCCATTGTCATTGATGGTACTGCGTATCACCCCACTGAAGCGGTCCGTAGTGCGGAGTTGGAGGTTTGTATAGGTGCTGATAGTGTCCTCCACATAGCTCTGACCCGTGGCCACCTGCATGGAAGCCTGTTCATCACCCCATAACCCATAGTGCTGGATGCCATTCACTCGCAAGAGCAACGCGACCAGAATGATCGGAATAAGGAATTTCCAGCTTGGAGCCTGCTCTATGAAACTCCTTTCGCTCACGAGGCCAATCTACATGAAACAGGTGGTCGGATGAAGTGGTGAGGCTTGCCTCATTCTCCTTTTGGG
>JBEPUG010000118.1:0-10846 GCA_041691695.1 Flavobacteriales bacterium | reverse complement strand
CATACGCTTGCTTCGCAAAAGCTCTTCCCACTGATGCTGGACCAGATGGGAAGCGCCGAGGAACTGGCACAAACCAACGGCCTGCTGCTGGAGACGCGCGCGGATGTGATCGAGGACGCGATGCGTGCAACGATGGAACGCTTCCCTGATAAGGTGGAAGCCTATCGCGCAGGCAACAAAGGACTGCTCGGCCTGTTCATGGGTGATGTAATGAAGGCCACCAAAGGCAAAGCGGACCCGCGTCGCGCCAATGAAGTGGTAAAACGAATGCTGGAACAATGACGATGAGAACGACCTTTTCCGTAGCGGTCACCGCCGCACTCGCGCTTGCCTTAGGCTGCGCGGCCACGGGCCATCACAACCGCACCATCACTGCGCAGATCGACGGTGGTGGCGGCAAAATGCTTTATCTCGACAAGTTCGCCTCCAACCAGCCAGTACATGTAGACAGCGTGATGCTGGACAAGAAGGGCAAGGGCGAAATGAAGGTAGTCGCAATGCCCTTGGATTTCTACTCGCTCAGCTTCGGTAGCAAGGACATGTTGGTGCTCCTACTGGACAGCGCGGAAAGCATCCAGGTGGAGGCCAAGGCGGATTCGCTTCAGCAGCCGATCAGTGTGGAAGGCTCGATGAACACAAGCCTGATACATGGGTTCTTCAAGGATGCGATGGCATATGACAAAGAGCGCCAAGCACTGATCGACCACCTAACGGCGAACCGTGGCGATAGCGCGGCGATGCAACGCTTCACGGAACTGAACACGGCTTTCACGGCGCATGCGAAGGATTTCGTGGAGGCCCATCCCAGTTCACCCGCTGTGCTCGCCGCAATGAGTCGACTCGACCCTAGGACGGACCTACCGCTCTTCGAGGAAGTGCGCGATTCCTTGGCCAAGACCATCCCGCACAGCGACTATTTTGCAGGCTACCGTGACCAAGTGGATCGCATGGTGCAACAGGCTCAGGCCGGCCAGGAGCAAGCGGAGGAGCAGGCCAAATTGGACAAGCTCATTCCCATAGGTAGCATGGCGCCCGACTTCACCCAGACCACGCCGGAAGGGACGAAGCTTTCCCTGCACGACCTGCGTGGCCAAGTGGTGCTGATCGACTTTTGGGCCAGTTGGTGCAGACCCTGCCGCATGGAAATGCCCAATGTGAAAAAAGCCTACGCCATCTATCATCCCAAGGGACTAGAGATCCTCGGAGTAAGCTTGGACAAAACGAAGGAAGCCTGGACCGGAGCGATCAAACAGGATGATCTCCCTTGGAAGCATGTGAGTGATCTGGCCTTCTGGAACAATGCAGCTGCGCAGCTGTATGGCGTTTCGAGTATCCCCTATTCCGTACTAGTAGACCGCGATGGCAAGGTGATCGCGAAGAACCTGCGCGGCCCTGAGTTGGAGGCGAAGCTGGCCGAAGTGTTCAAGTAACGATGCAGGTCGTGCGACAGTTTGTGCTGTGCGCGGTCCTCTGCTCACCAGTGCTTTCCAGCGCGCAAGAATACTTCCAGCAACAGGTGGACTACCGTATCAGCGTGCGGTTGAATGATGCGACGAGCGAGCTCTACGCACAGGAGGAATTCGACTACACGAACAACTCCCCAAGTGCGCTCGATACGCTGTGGATCCATCTGTGGCCGAATGCCTATCGCGACCGCAACACGGCGCTATGCCGGCAGAAGGATTCGCAGGGACATTTCAATCTGCACTTCGCAAAACCAGAAGAGCGGGGCTTTATCGATAGCTTGGACTTCAGTAGCGACGGGCAAAAGCTCGCTTGGGGACTTGAACCAAACAACCCGGATATCGCGTGGCTCGCGTTGTCAAAGGCGATCGGAACCGGGGAGCATATCACGATCAAGACGCCCTTCCATGTGAAGATACCCGGAGCGCAATTCTCACGACTGGGGCATACAGGGCAAGCATTCTACATCACGCAATGGTACCCGAAGCCAGCCGTGTACGACAACAGTGGTTGGCATGCGATGCCATTCCTCGATCAAGGCGAATTCTATTCCGAGTTCGGTTCGTTCGACGTATCGATCACGCTTCCCGCGAACTATGTGGTCGGTGCCACAGGCCAATTGACGGAAAATCCCACGGAGCAAGCTTGGATGGATTCCCTCGCCGCGCTGCCTGCGAACAGTTTGCTGAGCAGCCGTTCCGATGCTTTTCCGCCTTCGAGCACACATATGAAAACCTTGCGTTTTATTCAGGACCACGTGCATGACTTCGCTTGGTTCGCAGATAAGAGGTACCATGTGCACAAGGGTGAAGTGACACTGCCGCGATCCGGCCATACAGTGACCACTTGGACGCTGTACACTCCCGGCAATTCAGCGCTCTGGGCCGATGCCATCACCTACATGAATGAGAGCGTGCGGCTCTATAGCCAATGGGTCGGTGACTATCGTTTTGCCTCGTGCACTGCTGTGGACGGCACCATCGCTGCTGGCGGCGGAATGGAGTACCCTATGATCACGATAATAGGCAATGCGGATTCCCGCTTCGAACTCGATGATGTGATAGCGCACGAGGTGGGGCACAATTGGTTCTACGGCATGCTCGCCAGCAACGAGCGCGACCACCCGTGGATGGACGAAGGCATGAACAGCTTCTTCGAGCAGCGCTACTTGGAAACGCGCTATCCCGACAGCAGGGAGTATGACCCGGAAGGGATCCCTATCGGCTTTCTCACGAACGGCAAAGGCATCAGCCAACGTGAGCAAAACGAATTGCTCTATCGCTACAACTCTCGAAGGAACTGGGATTCACCTGCTGGCAGTACTTCCAAGGTCTTCACCGAACTTGATTATGGTGGCTCGGTCTATGCCAAGACCGCGCTCGTCTTCGACCAACTATTCCATGACCTCGGTCCCGCGCGCTTCGACTCCTGCACTCAGACCTATTTCAATACATGGGTCTGGAAACATCCGCAACCTACCGACGTGCAGGCCAGCTATGAAAAGGCAAGTGGCAAGGACTTGAACTGGTGCTTCGGTGAATTGATCCAGACCGCCGACAAGCCCGATGTGAAGGCGCGGAAGTTGAAGAACGACAAGCTCACATACCGATCGACGGCCGTCGATGGCTTTCCGTTTCCGGTCACAGCGTGGAACGGCACGGACAGTCTGGGGACCACTTGGATCGACAGCAAGAATGGAAAGAATACTGTCGCGCTTCCTTGGCCCAATGCCGACCGTGTGCGTATTGATGACGAGGCACGCACGATGGACATCGACAGGCGCAACGATGAGGTGCGATCATACGGTCTACTTAAACGGAGCAAACTTCCCGAGATCAAGTTTCTCGGTGGTTTAGAGCGTGAGGATCGCCGGAGCATCTACTGGTCACCTGCGATCGGCTACAACACCCATGACGGCGTAATGGCTGGACTGGCATTCTACAACACGGTCTATCCATCGCAGCGCTTCGAATGGGCCTTCCTTCCCATGTATGGTCTCCAAAGTAACAAGCTCGCCGGCGGTTATCGATTTGAATGGCACAATGACAGGAACAGGTTTCTCAATGTGTCCGAATCGAGGGATCCATTCCGCAACTTCTCGGTCGGCATTTCCGGCTTCGGCGCCTCACTGTCTTCCTATGACGGGATCGAACGCTCTTATTTCCGTCAAGTAACATCCTATTCCTTCGCCCCCCGATTGAGTCCAACTGGACCCGAATTACATTTTGGCGGACGCTTCATCGATATTTCCGAATACGACAAGGGGACCATCATCGAGGGGGGAAAGGCCATGTCCTTGGACACCACCATCACGGACAGCTATCTGGAGGGTTCCATAGGCATGCTTCAAGAACAAGGATTCAATCCCTACGAGATCAATGTGACCTACCTGATGAGCGACGTCTTCAGCCGCATCTCGCTGACCGCCAAATGGAGCGCGATCTACGACGAGCAGAAGCATCGGGTCACCTTACGCGCCTTCACCGGAACTTTTCTGAACAAGGACCGCGCGTTAATGAGTCCTGATATGGGCTGGCGCATGTATTGGGGAAGCAGCGACCTGCTTTATGACCACCTCTATACCAACCGACAGGATGTTGGGCAGAACACTGCCGTCCAGACCAACATCGACCAAGGCGGCTTTCGGACACCGACCTCCGTGGGCACTTCGGACACGTGGATCGCAGCTATGAACATGGAGGTGGACTTCCCCTTCGCACTACCACTAACGGCCTTCGCAAGCTATGGCGCGGCACCGGTGACGACGGTAACACAGGATGGGAATACCACGGGATGGTGCGGCAACTGGGAGATGGGGATAGGCCTGCGCATATGGCGCGACATCGCGGAAGTGTGGGTACCGCTGGCCTTCTCCAGTGATATACGCAAAGAGCAGGATCTCCGTGGATCCAATTTCGCCGATCGCATCCGCATCGTGCTGGCCTTGGAGAAACTGGATCCGACTCAGGCGCTGCGGAAGCTGCCGCATTGAAGGGAGGCGATAGAGACGCCGAGGCGCAGAGAATGCCCAGCTGCGAGAAGGATGAAAACCGCCGATTGCGCCGATGGACGCAGATGAATGCTCTTCGATGACAACCGCTGATGGAAGTCAGGGTTGACGCATCCTGTCTTTCTTTGCGTTCTCCGCTTACTCCGCGGTTCACTCATGACCGCTTCCCAGAAGATCTACTTCCTCTCCGATTTCCACCTCGGGGTACCCGATCATGCCCGGAGCCTGGAGCGGGAGAAGCGCATCGTGCATTTCCTGCGGCTCGCCTCGGTGGATGCGGCGGAGATCCACATCCTCGGGGACATTTTCGACATGTGGTTCGAGTACAAGGAAGTGGTGCCGCGCGGCTTTGTGCGTTTGCTCGGCACCTTGGCGGAGATGACGGATCGCGGCATTCCTGTGCACGTTCATATCGGCAACCACGACATGTGGATGTTCGACTACCTGCCGAAGGAGGTGGGCGTGGTACTTCATCGCGAGCCGATCGTGCGCGAATGGAACGGCAAGCGATTCCTCATTGGCCATGGCGACGGGCTTGGCCCCGGCGACCGCGGATACAAGTTCATCAAACGCGTCTTCCGTGATCCCTTCATGCAATGGTGCTTTGCGCGGCTGCATCCGAACCTCGGGCTAGGTATCGCGAACTTCTGGAGCGGTCGCAGCCGGATGAAGAACTACGAGAACGACCGCAAGTTCCTCGGCGCGGACAAGGAATGGCTGGCACAGCATGGTCGTGAAGTGCTTGAGAAGGAACACTTCGACTACTTCATCTTCGGGCACCGGCATTTGCCGATGGAATTGCCGTTGTCCTCAGGGTCCGCTGCGCGAGACCTTAAGGGAAATGAGGGAACTGCGGAACCGCGCTACATCAACCTTGGCGATTGGATCACCTGGTTCACCTATGCGGTGTTCGACGGCATGGAACTGCGGCTGATGAAGCGTGAAGGCGATGGTGCGTTGGACATGGACCGGCGGATCACCGGCGCCCCGCCATTCACTTCGTGAACTTGCCCATGCGGCAGGTAAGGTCCACCAAGCGGTTGCTGAAACCGACCTCATTGTCATACCAGCCCATCACCTTTACGCTGGTGCCTACCACACTGGTGAGTAAGCCATCGAGGATGCAACTGTTGGGATCGCCAACGATGTCCACGCTTACGATAGGGTCCTCGGTGTACCGCACGATGCCTTTCCACTTGCCTTCGGCAAGTTGCTTGAAGCGTGCATTGATCGCCTCGGCAGAGACCACCTTGTTCACATGGCAGGTGATGTCGGTTATGGATCCATCGGGCACGGGCACACGGATGCCACAGCCCCCGAGCTTGCCCTCCAGCGCAGGGAAAATGCGCGTGATGGCCTTGGCGGCACCAGTGGTTGTGGGTATCATGGAGACCGCAGCCGCACGCGCACGCCGCAAGTCCTTGTGAGGGGCATCGTGCAGGCGCTGATCGCCAGTATAGCTGTGTACAGTGGTGATGTAGCCGCTCTCGATGTCGCAGAGCTCGTGGATCACCTGCACCATGGGTGCCGCGCAGTTGGTGGTGCAGGACGCGTTTGAGATAATATCCTCGCTGCCGTCAATGGTATCGTCGTTCACGCCCAGCACAACGGTCTTGATGCCTTCCTCCTTCGCAGGCGCAGAGAGGATCACCTTCTTCGCTCCCGCCTTCAAGTGCCCGGAAGCCTTTTCACGCGTAAGAAAGAGTCCGGTGCTCTCGATCACCACGTCGATGCCGAGCCCGGCCCATGGTAAGGCTGCGGGATCTTTTTCAGAAAGGACCTGAACGTTGTGGCCATCGATGTGTAAGGCCTTTTCATCATGGCCTACCTCGCCTGAAAACACACCATGGACGGAATCATACTTGAACAGATGTGCGAGCGTCTTCGTGTCGGTGAGATCGTTCACAGCGATCAGTTCCACGTCTTTGCGTTGCAAAAGGATACGCGCGCTGACGCGGCCGATGCGGCCGAAACCATTGATGGCGATGCGAATGGGTGTCATTGAAGAGGTAGTGAAGTTTGGGTGAGTCCCGGTAAGACGATCAGCAGATGAAATGCCGTTTTCCGATGAAACAGTGATGATGATCGCGGGTTGCGGCGGACAACTGGCAACTGACAACTAACAACAGGCAACTGCTTAAGTGCGTCAAGAAGCGGATCGGGGTTAGGAGCGCAGAAATAGTAGGGCTTGCAGCAGCCGGAACGATCACAGCACATGCTTCTCGGCGTGGTAGCTGCTCCGCACCAGCGGTCCACTTTCCACGAAGCGGAAACCTCGCTTCAGTCCTTCCTCGCGGAACATAGCGAAGCGGTCGGGATGCACGAACTCGACCACCGGCAAGTGCTTCCGGGTGGGTTGCAGGTACTGCCCGATGGTGACCACATCGCAACCCACGCTGCTCAGATCATCCATCGTTTCGAGCACCTCGTGGTCCTCCTCACCAAGTCCGAGCATGATACCGCTCTTCGTTCGCAGTCCGAACTTCTTCGAACGCATCAGCACTTCGAGACTGCGGTCATACTTGGCCTGTACACGCACCTTGCGGGTGAGGCGGCGCACGGTCTCCACGTTGTGGCTAAGCACCTCCGGCCTTTCTTCCAGAACGATGGCCAAGTTCTGCCATTCGCCCTTGAAGTCCGGGATGAGCGTTTCCAACTTGGTTTGCGGGCTGCGACGGCGCACGGAGCGAATGGTATGGGCCCAGATGTTGGCGCCACCGTCGGCCATGTCGTCTCGGTCCACGGAAGTGATCACGCAATGCTTTACGCCCATGAGTTCCACCGAGCGGGCCACGCGGGCGGGTTCAAAGGGATCGGCCTCCTCTGGTCTTCCCGTGGCCACATTGCAGAAGCCGCAGGAGCGGGTGCATACGTTGCCAAGGATCATGAAGGTGGCCGTGCCTGCGCCCCAGCATTCGCCCATGTTAGGGCAGTTGCCGCTCTGGCAGATGGTGTGCAGTTTGTGCTCGCTGACGATCGCGCGCACTTTCTTGTAGTTCTCACCAGTAGGTAGTTTCACGCGCAACCAATCCGGCTTGCGCACCGGTCTGTCGATAACCTCGGTCTCCTCACTCATCGTATCTTTTTGCTTCCGAACTCCACCGCGAGATAGAACTCAAAGAAAAATTGCTTGTTGATCTCCGGTCCGCCGAGGTTCGCCATTATGGGCAGCTTCTCGCCATAGGCATCCATCGATACGCCCACCTCCAGTGCACGAATGCCGGTATTATCACCCGCGTATTCGAAATTAAAGGCGAAGCGACCGAAGGCACCGGGATAGATCCGGGTCTCACCAAGGCCCTTGAACCAGGAGGCGCGGCCGAAAATATTGTTCGCAAAGTGCTTGTCCGGATCGTAACGCTCGGTGTTGATGGACAGGTAGGGATAATCTCCCGGGGTACCGATCTGCAAGTAGACCGGTTTGAGGAAACCCAGTGATGGGCCAATGCCCCAGAGGTAGTTCACCTCCACCCCGTTCTTGCGGACCTTCTCCGTGATACGGTGCTTCCCACCATAGGTGGGTCTAATGATGAACATGCTGTTGAGCTTCCCGTAGAAGTAGCCTCGAGCGTCCTGGTACCACGGATTGAAGCTCTTGATCTCCTTGGGATGTTTCATGGAAACGATGTCCAGACCATACATCACGCGATTCTTGGCCGTTACATACTTCCCGTACTGGATGGTGCCGCCCCAGCCATCACCATGGATCAAAGGGCCGCCGTAGATCTCCCGGGAGTAGAGCGTCCGTGAAGCATCATCATACATGCTCTGCTGTTTTTGAGCGAACAAGGTCGCGCCGAGCAGCAAGGCGAGGGTGATAATTATGGTCCGAAGCATCTCCAAGGAAGCCCAAAGCTACGCGTGTCGGTGATCTTCGGAAAACGTCCTGTTCTGGGGATCCATGCGAAAGCTTCGTTCCTTCGCACCATGGACACTTCAACTGTCACTTATCTCGGAGGACTACGCACCGAGGCCGTACATGTCCGAAGCGGCGTGAAGATCAATACGGATGCACCATTGGACAATCACGGACGCGGAGAAGCCTTCTCTCCCACCGACCTGATGAGCACCTCGTTGGCCTGCTGCATGATGACCCTTATGGGCATCGCAGCGGAAAACAAGGGAATAACGTTGGAGGGTCTGAAAGCGGCTGTTGTTAAAAAAATGGCTGTAGCTCCAAGGAAAGTGGAGAGCATCGAGATCCGGTTCGAGATGGAAGGAAGCGGACTGGATGATCGTCAGCGGGCCATATTGGAACACGCTGCGCGTACCTGCCCTGTATCCCTGAGCCTGAACTCGGAGCTGCAGCAGAACATCAGCTTTACCTATCTGTGAGACCAAAGCACGCGACCGCGGGACCATTGGCCCTCACGGATCGCGCAGGCAGACAGTTAGCTGTTGCGCGTAGCGGATGGCTTTACCACCTTGCCATAGGCAGGGCAGGCGTGCGTGGAACTGCAAGCACTGAAGAGCATGCTGGCCACGGCCACCACTGCGAATACCTTGATCATCTTTTTCATCGTTCCTTCGGATGACGCGCGTTTAGCCTTTCAAAATTAGCCCTTGGAAACGGCACCATTGTCAAAAAGTTTCAACGATCCGATCAGCGATCTTCGTATCCCAGATGAATGAACCCTTGAATTCGGTCTACTCGCGACCCCGTCCCGATATCGATCCTGGGTGGTATTCACAGCTTCAGGCGGAGTTCGACGCACCCTATTTCAGCGAGTTGCGGGAGTACTTGGTGCGTGAGCGGGCCACCCATGTCGTATACCCTCGCGTCACGCATATCCTACGGGCATTCCAGTTGACACCCTTCGATGCAGTGCAGGTGGTGATCCTGGGCCAAGACCCGTATCACGGGCCGGGGCAGGCACATGGATTGAGCTTTTCTGTGCCTCAGGGCATTCCGACGCCACCTTCTTTGCGGAATATGTTCCAAGAGATCCATCGGGACTTGAGCTTACCCCTTTCCTCGAACGGGGATCTTTCATCTTGGGCAGCCCAAGGGGTTTTGCTGCTCAATACCAGCCTTACTGTCCGTGCCGGTGAGGCGGGTTCCCATGCTGGCCATGGATGGGAGCGCTTCACTGACGCTGCGATCTCCGCGCTTTCCAGCGAACGCAATGGCTTGATCTTCCTCCTTTGGGGCCGCCACGCGCAAGCCAAAGAAGGGTTGATCGACCCCGAACGCCATTACATCCTGAAAGCCCCACATCCTTCACCCCTCTCGGCACATCGCGGCTTCATGGGCTGCGGCCACTTCGGCGCAGCCAACGAGATACTTGTGGCGCAGGGCAGCCCTCCGATCGATTGGCGAACCTGATGTTCCGGCTCCTCACGGTAATGGCCATCCTGCTGGGAATGGCCGCCCATGCGCAGCAGCAAGTGCTGGTGGTGGTGGGCGATACTACACTTCCCCGGAAGTGGCGGGGACCATTCACCGTGGGGAAGACGGAGGTGGATGTGCGGAAGGCCGACCTGCGAAGCGAGATGATCGCTGCTGGCTATCTCGCCGCTTCCTGCGACAGTTGCGTGCATGGCAACGATACTACCCGATGCTATTTCCATCTGGGTACGCAATACCGTTGGGCACGCCTGGCCGCGGGGACGATACCGCAGGAGATCGCAAGCGCGTCGGGATTCAGGGAGCGCCTCTATCGCGACAGGCCCATTACACCGCGCCAGATGGCCGGGCTTTTCGAGGATCTGCTCGATCAATGTGAGAACAACGGCTTTCCCTTCGCAATGGTCCAATTGGACAGTATCCGTCAGCAGGGCGAAGGCTTGTCGGCCGTGATCGACCTCAGCCCAGGGCGAGCGATCGTATTTGACAGTGTGATCGTACGTGGCACGGTGCGGGTGAATCCGCGCTATTTGCAGGCACACATCGGTATCCGCCCCGGCGACCCGTACAATGAATCGCTTGTGCAAGCCTTGAACCAGCGGATAAAGGAGCTTCCCTTCATCACTAGTAAGAGATCACCGTACATCCTCTTCTCTCCCGAGGAGACCAAGCTGTACCTGTTCCTCGATGCTAAGAACGCGAGCAGTTTCAACGGTATCCTCGGTGTGGCTCCGGACCCTTCCACCGGCAAGGTCAACCTCACCGGGGATGTGGACCTCAAGCTGCGCAATGCGCTGCACCATGGTGAGGCCATCTCGCTCAACTGGCGCAGTCTGCAGGATAAGACCCAGAACCTGACCTTGGGCTTCAACTATCCTTATGCGTTCAACACACCATTCGGTGTCGACCTTGGGTTGAAGCTTTTCAAGCAGGACTCCACTTTCCTGCAGGTCAATTCCCGCGCTGCACTGGAGTATTTGCTACCGCGCGGCGATAAGGTGAGCATATTCGTGAACAACGCGAGC
>JBEPUG010000117.1:0-10903 GCA_041691695.1 Flavobacteriales bacterium | reverse complement strand
CCACCATTGAGCAATGCGCCCCAGATCTCGAGGGTGCTGAGGTCGAAGGAGATATTGGAAAGATGCAGGAAGACGAGGTCTGGGCCGAAGGACATATAGTCTTGGTCCCGCACCAGCCGGATGATCGCGCGGTGCGGCACCACCACACCTTTGGGCGTGCCGGTGCTCCCGCTGGTATACATGATGTAGGCAGGGGAATCGGGCCGTGTGGTCGGCATATCATCAGGGCCTTGCGGAAGGTCCTCTATCAGGACCGTTTTGGCGCTGTGCGGTGGTAAGGCATCCACCAGTTCTGCTTGCGTCAGCAGGACCTTCATGCCCGTGTCGGTGAGCATGAAGCCCAGCCTGTCTGCTGGATACGCGGGATCGATCGGCACATAACAGCCTCCTGCACGAAGAACGGCCAAGGTCGCAACGATCAGGTCGAGACCGCGGTCCATGCACAGCCCAACAGGATCGCCCGGCTTCACGCCCAATGCGATCAGTCCGTTGCTGGCGGCATGGGCCCGCTGCTGCAGTTGCCTATAGGTCAACCGCGCATCCAACAACTCCAAGGCGATATTCCCCGGATAGGTTTCGGCGACCTCATCGAACAAGGTGGCTATATCCGTTTTCGGATAGGGACTGGCCTTGCCTTGCCACTCGACCGGCGGGTATCCTCGCTTTCCGATCGTCGTGGGTCTTTCACTCGCCAGTTCAGTCAAGGTCGAGCTGGGATCGGCGATGACATTCTTGCAGATCCGGACAAGCTGGTCCATCCAGCCGCGAATGGTCGCTTCGCCGAAGAGGTCCGTGTTGTAACTCCATTCCAGCGTGAGCCGGTCCTCATCCCCGGTCATATTCAGGAAGAGTTCGAAATTCTCGAACGCGCGCGGATTGCTTCTGAATCGATGCGTCAGCCCTTCGAAGGCGACGTCGTCGTCCATATTCATGTCCACGTTGAAGACCACCGGACACAGTGGGATGCGGTCGGGTTCACGAGGTACCCGCAGCTTTCGTACAAGGGTGCCGAAAGTGTACTGTTGGTTGTCGAACGCGTCGAGCACCTCGGATCGTCGGCGCTTCAAGTAGACGTTGAATGGGAGATCGCCATCGATGTGACTGCGCAGTGCCAGGAGGTTCACGCAGTGCCCCACCAAATTCCGTTCACCCACTGCACTCTGGCCGGCCGCAGGAAGGCCGACCACCTGGTCCTTTTCCCCGGTGAGTTTGAACAAGAGCACCTCGAAGATCGCCAGCAACGTGGTCACGAAGGTGGCACCATTGCGCGTCGCGGTCTCCTTCACCCCGCGCACGATATCGGATGCCAGAGGCAGGTCCAACCTATTCGCGTTGTAGGTCTTCTCTTTCGGCCGCGGTCGGTCCGTGGGTAGGTCCGGTCTCGGCAGGGGAGAGCGGAAAAGGTCCAGCCAATATCCTTCGACGGCGGAATATTCAGGGCTTTTCGTGTGGTCGGCAGCAGCCAGGCTATAAGATTCGAAGGAATAGGCTTTCGGCAGGTCGGCAGACAGATGGTGTTTAGCGGCATAATAGAGCGCACTGATCTCGTACATCAAGGTCCCGAGGCTCCATCCATCGCATATGACGTGGTGCGCGCTCAATCGAAGGAGATGCTGATCGGAGGCGACGCGTATCAGCTGCGAGCGGAACAAGGGTCCCTTCTGCAGATCGAAGATCATCGTCATGTCCGCCTCGTCGATCGCTGAAAGCATATGCTCCCGCTCTTCCGCGTTGAAGGCGGAAAGGTCCAAGAGGTCGAACAGGGTAGGGTCCTCCGCGGCAACGACCATTCGCGTGCCGTTACCGGTGAAGGTGGAGCGCAGGGAATCATGCCGCATCACAACGTGATGGAGCGCGTCCTTCATCGCGGCCTGATCCAGCTCACCGCTCAATTCCAAGGTGATGCTTTCGTTGTAGGCGCAAGAAGCATCATCGCCCATCTGCGAGGAGGCGATCACCTCGCGTTGGCTTTCCGTGGTGGGGAAGCACCGCTCTATCGCGGGCCCGGCGAATGGATCATACTCCACCGTTTCCGTATTGATAGCTGGGATGAACGTGTCCATTGTATGCTTACCTCAACTCTTTTTTGCGCCTCTATTTTTCCTTCTGCTCGACGATCATTGCATACTTACCCACGTGCTCCGGATCAGGAATGAACCAAGCCGGATCTCCTTTCGCCGTGCGACCCAAGCGCGCTCCCGGAACGGGTGGTTCACTGTCCCTCATCACGCGTCGATCGGCCTTTCGTGCCTGACCATTCAGGGTGCTGTTCACAACGGCAATGGGATAGGTTCGCTCCGGCATGAAGCCCGATGCGCGCAACTCTATGCACGTCTTCTCAACGGTCGCGATGATCCGTTCCACATCTGCGTCGGTGTGCGCAGTGGTGAGGAAGTGCGGAAAGTCCAGAACGTGCACGCCGTGGTGGCGCATCAGCAGGAAGAAGAGTTCGGTGAACGCTACGCTGTCGTCATACTTGGTCTTGAAAGCGCTTCCGAAGTTGACCCATCTATAGGGTAGGCGATAGCGGTCGAAGAGGCCGTTCACGCGCTTTACCATGCCTTCGGTCTTTTCGTTCAACCGCTCCTGAAGTTCAGGTCCTTGTTCCTTCAGATACACCAGGACGGCCTTAGCAGCGGCCATGGTGAGCGGGTGTCGAACGAACGTACCGGCGAAATAGGTGACGCCTGACTCGGGTACACTGGCATCGCCAAATTGCCAAGGCCCGCCATCGAGTGCGTCCATCCAAGGGCGGCTGCCCACCATGGCGCCGATGGGCATGCCTCCACCGATCACCTTGCCGTACGTGCAGATGTCCGCCTTGATCCCGAACAAGGCCTGCGCACCTCCAGGATGCATGCGGAAGCCGGTGATCACTTCGTCGAAGATCAACGCTGTGTCATGCTCCTTGGTGATGGCCCGCACCTCACGCAGAAAATCCACCGGGCGGAATTCCATCCGGCGACTTTGCACGGGTTCTACCAATACCGCCGCTGCTTCATGGCAACGCTCCTTGATGATCGCGAGGCTTTCGGGTGTTCCGTAGTCGAGGATCAACATGTTCTCCACCGCCTCCGGCATGATGCCCGGCGCACCAGCGTAGCTCTTGTGGCTCTTGCTGCCGCGCACGATCACCTCATCGTTGATGCCGTGGTAGCTTCCGCTGAAGGCGATGATGAGGCTGCGGCCTGTCACCGTTCGGGCCATACGCATCGCTCCCAGCACGGCCTCGGAACCAGTGTTGCACACGGCCGCACGCTCTTGGCCGGTGAGTTCGCAGAGCAATTTCGATACCTCCGCCGCCAACGGATGCATCGGGCCGATCTCGATGCCGGCGTCCAACTGCTTGTGGCATGCCTTCTTGATGAACTCCGGCATGTACCCGAACATGGAACTGCCGAAGCCGCTGAGGATATCGACGTATTCGTTCCCATCGATATCCCAAAGATGCGCGCCTTCACTGCGGTCCACTACCACTTGGTAGACCAGCTCTTTCGTCTGTGGCTTGAAGCCCGTCACCACGCGCGGGTCCGCCATGGTCATGCGGTTTTCCTGCGTGAAGACCTTGCTCTTTGCGGTCTTGTCCGTGTAGCGTTTTACGAAGTCGTCGAACCACGCGCGCTGCTGCGTCGTCATGTCGTCCGTCCGTTCCTTTATGATCCGCGCCTGTGCACCGAAGACCTTCTTCAGTTCCGGCGAATCCTCTTGGGCGGAAGGAGTTGTCAGTTGTTTGTTGGCCGTTGTCAGGCTGCCGACAGGCCGCGCTAGGGGAACCGACGACATACCTCCTGACCAGTGCGGAAGGATAAAGTCCGCCAGCCGGTCGAGGTTCGGAAGCTCTTCGTTCAATTGACGGAAGCTGATCTTCACGCCGAACTTCTTCGTGAGGGAGGTCGCCACTTGCGTGAGGAAGAGCGAGTCGAGGCCCATCTCCAAGAAGGTCTGCTCTGCGCTGGCATCGGCCAATTCAAGGCCGGAGCTTTCCTCCAACAATTGCTTGATCCGCGAGATCAAGGTCTCCTTCGGTGAAAGGTTCGCATCCGCATTCTCCGGAACGGGCGCTTCGATACTTGTGCTGGCAATGGCATGGCCACCGGCCGAGACCATGGACACGGGGTCCACCCAATGCCGGACGCGTTCGAACGCATAGGTCGGCATCGAGATGCGATGGCGCTGTTCGCGTTCGTGGAATGCCTGCCAGTTGATGGAAACACCGCTCTGCCAGAGGGCGCCAACGGCCTTCAACAATTGCGTGAGTTCGTTGCTGTTGCCTGCATGATCGCCAAGCGAGGAGACCGCAGCCTGCTTCTTCGGGTCGCTGCTCTGCTGGCGTGCAAGGGTAGCCGCCGTGGTGCGCGGGCCAACCTCCAGCATCACGCTGTCCGCATTGTCCCACGCGAATTTCACAGCTTGGGCGAAGCGCACCGTGGCACGCGCATGATCACTCCAATAGTTCGCGGACGTGGCCTCGTCGTCCTTCATCCATTCCGCTGTCACCGTGCTGACGATCGGAATGCGCGGGGGGTGCAGACGCACACTTTCCACCACCTTTTTGTATGGGGCCATCATGGCGTCCATCATCGGGCTATGGAAGGCATGGCTTGTCACAAGCAGCTTGCAGGTGATGCCGTCCTTCTCCAACTCGGTTTGCAGTTTCGCAATGGCCTCGTGCGGACCACTTGCGACGCAGAGTTGCGGACCGTTGTTCGCTGCGATACTGCATCCTTCCGGCAGCCGTTTCGCGAGGACTTCCTCCGGAGCACGCACACTGAGCATGGCGCCGCCAGGCAATGCCTGCATCATACGGCCGCGGTTTGCCACCAAGGTGATGGCATCTTCCAAGGAAAACACACCGGCCAAGCAGCCTGCCGCAAATTCCCCGATGCTGTGGCCGATCATCGCGTCCGGCGTGATCCCCCAGTGCATCCACAGTTTCGCAAGGCTGTAATGCACGGTGAATAGCGCGGCCTGCGTGTGGACGGTCTGCTTCAGTTGTTCGGCCGCCTTTTCTTCTTCACCTGACTTGGGGAAGAGTATGGCCTTCAGGTCCGTGCCAAGTTCAGTGCTGAACAGATCGCAGCAGCGGTCAAAGTGTTGCGCGAAGACGGGCTCCGACGCATGCAGGTCGCGACCCATGTTCACGTACTGCGATCCCTGGCCGGGGAACATGAAGACCACGCCGGGTGCGGCTTCATACAACTCGCGCGTCCCTGTCAAGTTAGGGTCTTTGCTGGAGATCGCATTGATCACTTCCTCATGCGAGCCGCCTACGATCAAGCGGCGGTGCTTGAAGGATCGGCGGCCCACTTGCAAGGTGTAGGCGGCATCCGCAAGTGATGCGTCCGGACCTGCCTGTCCGGCTGGCAGGTGAGATGCGAGCCATGCGCGGAGGTTCTCCGTCATGGCATCCAGAGAGATCTTGCTTTTTGCGCTAAGCAGGAAGAGTTGTTTGTCGCGGGAAGCACGGGAAGGAGTGACCACCGGTGCTTCACCAAGGATCACGTGTGCGTTCGTGCCACCAACGCCAAAGCTGGACACACCTGCCAGACGCAGGGTTTCGTTTCGTGGCCACGCAGCGTTGTCGATCGCGATGCGGAAGCGTGAATGAGCGAAGTCGATCGCGGGATTGGGCTTCTCAAAACCGATGCTTGCCGGGATCTGCTCCTCGTTCAATGCCAGCGCGGTCTTGATCACGCCCGCTACTCCGGAGGCGGCCGTCAAGTGCCCGATGTTGCTTTTGATCGAACCGATCATGCAATGCTGATCTCCGGTGCTGCCGCCGAACGCCAACGTCAATGCTTCCACCTCGATCGGGTCGCCGATCGGCGTGGCCGTGCCGTGCGCCTCCACATAGGAGATGTCCTTCGGGTCGACATCCGCATCTGCCTGAGCCATGGCGATCACCTCCGCCTGTCCACGCACGCTGGGTGCGGTGAAACTGGCCTTGTCGCTGCCGTCGTTGTTCACCGCAGCACCCTTTACGGTAGCGTAGATGTGATCGTTGTCGCGCAGTGCATCCTCGAGCCGTTTCAGCACGACTATGCCCACGCCGTCGCTGAAGCAGGTGCCTTTGCCCTCCGCATCGAAGGTGCGCGTGCTGCCATCCGGGCTGTACATGCCGCCTTCATTGTACACGATGCCGCTGTTGAAGGGCACGGTGATGGCGATACCACCTGCCAACGCCATGTCGCAATCGCCATCGCGCAGCGCCTTGAAAGCTTGTGCGATCGCTACCAGCGAAGTGCTGCATGCCGTATGGATACTCAATGCCGGGCCGCGCAGGTCGAACTCGAACGCGAGCCTTGTCGCGATGTAGTCCTTCTCGTTCGCGGTCATCACCTGGAAGTCGCCGACCTGCTCGATCAACTCCGGGTGGCCGATGACGTTCCGCGTGAAATAGGTGTTGTTGCCCATGCCGGCATAAACGCCGATCAGGCCCGCGAACTGCGCGGGGTCATACGCTGCATCCTCCAATGCCGCCCATGCCGTCTCCATGAACACGCGCTGCTGCGGGTCCATCAGGGCGGCCACGCGAGGGTTTATGCCGAAGAATGCAGCATCGAACTTGTCCGCATCGGTGATCACACCACGCGCTTTCACATAGTCGGGGTCGTTGCGCAGTTCTTCGGAAACGCTCGGGTCGATCTCGTCCGCTGTCCATCGGCTGATGCTGTTCTTCTTCGCCAACAGATTCCTCCACAGCTCCTCCGTGTTGGCAGCACCGGGAAAGCGGCCGCTCATGCCGATGATGGCAATATCTCCCTTCTTCGATGCGCCCGTTTTGCGTCTGCGTTCCTTCGCCATTTCGGAAGGTGCCACCGCGTCCGCATCACCGTCAAGGAAGGCGGCGCACGCGCGGATCGTCGGGTGCTGATAAAGTTTCACGATCGGCAGTTTCAGCCCATGGCCCTCCAGCTGTGCCACGCACTGGATGCTGAGCAGCGAATTGCCGCCGAGGTCGAAGAAGTTGTCGTCGATGCCTACGCGGTCGATGCCGAGCAGATCGACCCATACGTGGGCGAGGGTCTTATGCCCCTGTGTTTGTGGCGCAGAGAAGGCTACATCGAGATCGGGTCTTTTCACATCGGGTGCAGGCAGTGCGTTGCGATCGATCTTGCCGCTCGGTGTGCGCGGCCATTCGGTTATGGCAACAAAGGCCGAAGGCACCATGTAGTCGGGAAGGAGCGAGCCGAGATGACTCCGGAGCGCGTTCGTTGAGATCTTCTTCGCTGCGACGTAGTAGCCGATCAGTCGCTTCACTCCGGGCCGATCTTCGCGAACGGCGGCCACGGCATGGTCGATCGCGGGATGCTTCTCCATCGTCGTCTCCACTTCGCCCAGCTCGATGCGATAGCCGCGCACCTTCACCTGCCCGTCGATGCGACCTTTGAAATCGATCTCGCCATTAGGCAGTTCCACTGCGCGGTCACCGGTCCTGTAAAGCCTTCCTCCTGCTTCGAACGGGTCGGCGAGAAAGCGTTCAGCAGTGAGTTCCGGCTGGTTGACATAGCCGCTGGCCACGCAGGCGCCGCCGAGATAGAGTTCACCTTCCTCGCCTTCATTCACGGGCTTCATCGCTTCATCCAGCACCAGCAACTTCACGTTGTCTATGGCTTTGCCGATGTTGGGTAGCGCAGGCCAAAAGGCGGGATCCCCGGTCAATTCAAGCTCGCTCACCACATGCCCTTCCGTAGGGCCATACTGGTTGCAGAACCTACATCCCGGTAATTGCAGGAAGAGGTTGACGATAGCGGGTGTGATCTTCAACTGCTCGCCACTGGTAAACACTTCCTTTAAGGAACGAGGCACTTCGCCGGTGCGCTCCACCGCCTCGGCCAGGTATTGTAATGCCACAAAGGGAAGAATGACGCGATCGACCTTTTCGGCGATGATCTTCCGCAGAAGCTGCGTGCTGTTCAAGCGGTCCTCATCGGTGATCAACACCAGCGTGCCGCCTTGTGCGAACGTGGTGAAGATCTCTTGGAAGGAAACGTCGAAGCTGATCGGGGCGAATTGCAGGGTCTTGGCGCCGGGACCCAGAACGGAGGTGCGGACCTGCCATTCGATCAAATTCAAGAGCGGGGCATGATGCATCACCACGCCCTTGGGTCGGCCTGTGCTTCCACTGGTGAAGAGGATGTAGCAGGGGTCGCCCGGTCCTGCGGGGCAAGGACCATTGAAAGCCGGTCCGCTGGTGAGGTCCACCTCCTCGATGAGCAGGATGGGGGCGTGGGATCCGTCGAAGAGCTGGCGATGCGCACGGTCGGTGAGGATCAGTCCAGGCTTGGCATCCTCCAGCATCAAGGCGATGCGGTCCACCGGATAGGCGGGATCAATGGGGAGATATGCCGACCCTGTCCGGAGGATCCCGAGGGCACTTATGATCAGTTCGGTCGACCGTTCGAGGCAGATCGCTATCGTTGACCCGACGGAAGCGCCGCTATTGCGCAGCCGCTCGGCCATCACGTCGCGCTGTCGAGCTGTTTCCAAGTAGCTCAGGGCATCTGTTGCCCCGATCACCGCTAGGGTGTTGGGATGCTGGACGACCGTCAGGTCAAAAAGATCGAGGACGCTTTGGTGGGTGGATCTTTGAAAACTCGGCATACTGACAATTCGCGCTCGAGAATAGGATGGATCGGGTCCATTGAACGTTCTGGACAGTGATAGGTTGGATCTGTTGGGGGTAGTTTTAGATTCCACTAACGAATTTGCCCTTTCACGGTAAAATTACTCCAATTGGTCGATCTCCGACGTTCGTTAGGCTTTACGGAGATAGCCGCTCATTAGACCCGCTTGAGCCATCCCACAAGAAGGCAGTTCTTGGACCGAGCGCGAAGAGCGTCAGGTCATGGATGACAGCGGAAGTTTCATCCCGGTTTTCAGGGTCTTCGTCTATTTGGTTGTTAAAGCTGAAACCTCGGGGTCTACTCTTGCGCTAACAATGACCTCTTGGAGGATGACCACGCATTTTGCATGGCTTCGCTTACACGATCCAGAGTGCCTTGTCTCATGTGGAGAAATTCGACCCTCGCTCTTCTGGGGATCCTTATTGCCGGACTCCTATCCGCGCAATCACTTTCCCAAAAAGATGCCGTCCAACTTGGCGCGACCGTCCAAGTGTCGCCGCCGCGGATCACCGTGGCTTGGCAACCGTATTCCGGTGCCAATTCATACACCATTTATAGGAAGCTCAAGTCAGGTCAAAGCTGGGGTTCGAGCATTGCGGTAGTGCAGGCCAGTGCGGGCCAGTATGCCGATAACAGCGTCTCTACGAACACCTACTACGAGTACAAGGTGGTCCGGTCCGGCAATGGCAACGGGACCGGTTATATCGCATCCGGTATCAATTTGGCCCCCGTTGAACACAGAGGCACGATCATCCTGCTCGTGGATAACACGCTCACCAGTGGGTTGACGACAGCACTTTTACAGCTACAGGCAGACCTGAAAGAAGATGGTTGGGTGGTCTCGCGTCACGATGTCTCTCCCTCCACAACGGTTACCGCTGTCAAGAGCACCATCGTAGCCGATTACACGGCTGATCCCACCGAGGTCAAGGCACTCTATATCATTGGACACGTTGCCGTGCCCTATTCGGGCAAATTGAACCCTGATGGACATTCCGAGCATATGGGTGCTTGGCCCAGTGATGGTTATTACGGCGATATGGATGGGACATGGACCGATCAAACGGTCAATGCCACCGGGGCCACTGATCCTCGCGACCACAACGTGCCAGGCGACGGCAAATTCGATCAAAGCGACTTCCCCAGCGCGGTGGAACTGCAAGTAGGTCGCGTGGACTTCAACAACATGAGTGCATTCTCCCAAGGTACCTTGGAGCTGACAAGGGCCTATTTGAACAAGGCCCATGCCTATAAGACCATGCAGCTAGTTCCCCAAAGACGGGGTGTCGTTTTCGATAATTTCCTGTGGATCAACAGTCCGTTGGCGGGATCCGGATATCGCAACGTAGGTGCCTTGGTCGGCGGCGGACAGCTGACCGACCTCTATCCATATGCCTATCCGTTCAGCTCCTCCATTGATGGGCAGAGCTACCTCTGGACCTATTTCAGCGGTGGAGGGACGTTCACTAGCGCTGATAATGTCGGTACCACTCAGGATTTCGCCGGCATCTCCTTTGGGGGGATCTTCAATATGTCGTTCGGAAGCTTTTTCGGGGACTGGGATTCGGACAATAATTTCTTGAAGGCCACGATCGCCAGTGGTAATGGACTGACCAATGTGTGGTGCGGTATACCTAATTGGTTCTTCCAGAACATGGGGATGGGCGACAACATCGGGTACAGCACCTGGCTGACGATGAACAACACCACACTCTATACGCCCCAGAGCGGAGGGTGGCAGGGCAGTAGCTACGACCGTGTTCACTTGGGTCTAATGGGCGACCCCTCTTTGAGGATGACCGTAGTGTCCCAACCATCCAATGTTCAAGTGGTCAATTCCGGGGGCATCGCCTCCTTCTCTTGGACCGCTTCCTCGAGCAGTGTGGATGGATATTACGTGTATGAGGTGAATCAATCGACCGGCGGCCTGCTGAGATTGAACAACACACCTGTCGTGCAACCGAACTTCAGCAGTGCTGCCATCCCCTTCGTCGCCGGTAAGCATTACATGGTGCGCGCCGTCAAATTGCAGGTGACGAATACAGGTAGCTTCAATGACCTTTCACTTGGGGCGGAAGGGGTCTCTGCCGGTATGCCAAGCCCGGACTGTAACGGTGTAGTTGGCGGTCCCGCGCTGCCGGGCACGTCTTGCGATGATGGCAACGCCTCGACGATCAACGATGTGTACGGAACGGATTGCACTTGCTCAGGAACGGCGGTGACGCTGGATTGCCAAGGGGTTCCCAACGGGACGGCGCTTCCCGGTTCCGCGTGCA
>JBEPUG010000116.1:0-10964 GCA_041691695.1 Flavobacteriales bacterium | reverse complement strand
GAACATGACTCAAGAGCTGATCGGGTTCATTCTGCTGGAAACGCTCATTCTGATGGGAACCATCCGAGCTTGGCGTAGCTGGTTGGTATTGGGGAAGACCGAGATGTACGAGCGTCCACAGGCGATCATGGGTGCCACGGTCTGTCTATTGTTTGCGATCGTCTGGTTCATCTGAAGCACTGGATCCATCAGCCATGCGCGGACCCGCTACTTATAACTTCATCATCTGGTTGTTCTGCTTGTGGCACACCGGCCAGGCCTGGTTCCGCTTGCTGATGCTGAAGCAGAACGACCGCTTTCAGATAGCGATCGTGCTCATCGGAACGGTGGTGACGGTAGCAACGGCCGTGGCATGGTGCTACTTGGTCTTTGGTTGATCCGACCGCATCCGCCGAAGGCGGGATCATCCTGTAGATCCTGCGATCCTGTCTGGAATATCAAGTCCAATACAGCTCCAGTTCCACCGATACCTTCGCCGCCATGTCCGGCAACATCTTCGGTAAGGTCTTTCAACTCGCCAGCTTTGGTGAAAGCCATGGCGCTGCCATAGGTGGCGTAGTGGAAGGCTGTCCCGCGGGGCTAAAGCTCGACGTGGAAGCCGTGCAACGCGAGCTGGACCGTCGTCGCCCCGGCAGCACGCCTTTGGGCACTGCGAGGAAAGAAGAGGACAAGGTGGAATTCCTCAGTGGCATCATGAACGGCGTGACACTTGGGACGCCTCTTGGCTTCATCATCCGCAACCGCGATGCGAAGTCCGATGACTACGACCATTTGAAGGATGCCTATCGCCCCGGCCATGCGGACCTTACATGGGAACAGAAGTTCGGCGTGCGCGACCATCGCGGCGGCGGCCGGGCCAGCGCGCGGGAGACCGCGGTGCGCGTAGCCGCGGGTGCCATTGCGCGTCAATTGCTGGCCGCGGCTGGCATCAGCGTGCAAGGCTGGGTCAGCCAAGTGGGAGAGGTGAGACTGATGACCCAATACACGGAACTAGCGCTGGAGAACGTCTACACGAATGATGTCCGTTGCCCCGACAAGGAGACCGCGCAACGCATGACGAGCTTGATAGAGCAGGTGCGCAGCGAGGGTGATACGCTGGGCGGCCGCATTTCCTGCGTGGCGCGCGGCGTTCCCGCAGGGCTGGGCGAACCGGTCTTCGACAAACTGCATGCGGACCTCGGTAAGGCCATGCTCAGCATCAACGCGGTGAAGGGCGTGCAATTCGGCAGTGGCTTCGACGCCATCGCTCTGCGCGGCTCGCAGCATAACGACGCCTACGTCGCAAAGGGCGGCACCATCGGCACCGCCACCAACCGCAGTGGCGGCATGCAAGGCGGCATCAGCAACGGCGAGGACATCCTGTTCGACATCGCCTTCAAGCCGGTAAGCACGTTGATGCGCGACCAGAACAGCGTGGACCGGGAAGGGAAGGAGGTGGTCCTGGAAGGCAAGGGACGGCACGACCCCTGCGTGGTGCCGCGCGCCGTGCCTATCGTAGAAGCCATGGCCTGCCTCGTCTTGGCGGACCACCTGTTGCGGCAGCGGCTGGCGCGGGTGTGAGGAATGAGGGTTCGGTCCATCATCCTGTCCCACCGTCATAGCGAATCGCCTCGGTGAGGCGATCTCGAAGCGACCGAGCGAGCATGACTCCATGTGAACCGTGTTGGAAACCGCTCACCACCGTGCACGTTGGAAGCGTCCTGGTTCACATCTTCGCCGCATGACCATTGCCCCATTCACTCTGGACGACCTCCTTGACCTGGCCGAACTGGAACCACCGGACTGGGACCTGATGATGGCGCGGATGCGCTGGCACCTGAGCACGCCCTATGCGGTGGCCATCAAGAGCATCTTCGGCGAGGCCATGCCGACCGGGCTGGGCACGGCGCTGGCGCACCACGGCACCGGCTGGATCGGCGAGCGCCTCATGATGCCACGCTTCCAAGGGCCAGAGCTAGAGGGCGAACTGCTGGACGCACTGATGCTGGAGTTGCACGCGCGGCACTGCGCGACCGTGTGTGCGTTGGTGCCGGAGGATTCCGTGGCCGTTTTCACAGGCCGTGGCTTTGCGCAGGATGGCGTTTACGTCCGCTATGCTGGTGGCAAGACCGAGGCACCGACGCTGGATGAGGTGGAACTCTGCGAGCCGCACCACAGCATGGGCATCCTGCACCTGGACCGCATGGCCACCGGCGAAGACCGCCAGACCTTGATGAGCGAGCATTTCTACGCCGGCCGCATCTATGTGGAACGCGGCCGTGTGCGCGGCACCTACCTGCCTTTGCTGGGCGATGGCCTCGTGCAGGCGGACCGACCGGACGTGGGCGAGGAGCTGATGCGCTGGCACATGCCACATGTGCAAGAAGTATGGGTGCCCGAGGCGAACCCCGTCGCGAAGGCCTTCCTCGAATTGCGGGGCTATACCATACAAGGCCGCCGGTACCGGATGTACCATGGCGAAGCCTTACCGTGGAAGCCGGAGCTGAACTACGGCTGGATCAGCGAGCGGCTGGGGTAGGCGTGCAACTAAAAGAACGGCATTGCGAGGCCGCCCCGATACGTATCGGGATGGGCCGAAGCGACCTTGCATTACAACGGAGGTATGTGCGAAGCGAATTCGTGTTGCGGACGCCAGAATGAGATCGCATCGCAGAGCCTCGCAATGATGATGGAGGAAAGCCTCTCAATGACGATGAAGAGAGCCGCGCAATGATGCGGAAAGGGGCTCGCAATGACCATCTTCAAGCACCCCGCCTACCCCGCACCCCAAACCCCAACCATCCTTATACTTGTCCTAAGTAGCACCACCATGCACCCCGCTCTGCCGGAGACGATCATCCGCATCGCCATTGCGGCCCATGAGCATGCCCTATTACTGGGGCTCAAACACCTTTTCGAAAGCATCCCCGGTTGCCATGTGGTCCTTACCGCAGCGGATGGCCAGCAACTGCTGGAGGAACTACCCGCACAGCAGCCCGTCCATATCGCCATTGTGCATACGCACAGCCCCACCACCTGTGGCTTCCAAACCATCGCCCATCTGCGGGAGCACTTCCCGGAGACCGTGCCGGTGGCCTTGAGCCGCGATGATGACGACGCCACCATCCTGCGCGCCCGAAAGGCCGGGGCCAGCGGCCACATCCTCACCAGCTATACCATGCAACAGCTTAGCCGCGCCGTGGACAGGCTGCGCGCCACCGGCCGCTACCTCACGGACCGCGCCATGCAATGTATCCTCGACAATCCGGATGGACTGACACCATTCGAACGCGCCTGCGCCAAGGAGCGCGCATCCGTTACCGATCGCCATTTGCAATTGATCCGCACCCTCTTCACGTGGAAAGAGCCCACCGCAGGGCAAGCCGCCGATGCGTTGAACATAAGCTCGCGCACCGTGGACACGCACCTGTCCCGGATCTACGCGGCCATAGGCTTCCGCTCCAAAGAGGCGCTGCTACTCTGGGCCATGTACCACAAGCTCCTTGATCCCGGTGCGCCGCCACCACCGGAAGACCGGAAGAAGCAGTGAACGATCGCGAATTGTCCATGAACAAAGAGCGATCGTACCCCTACGATCCGGGAATGCGCCCCTACGATCCGGGAATGTTCCTGAACAAAGCGTGATCGTACCCCTACGATCGGGAAAAGTTCATCAACGATCCGCTTGTGTTCATCAACAAATAGGGATCGACCCCCTACGATCCGCGATCGCACCCTACGATCTGGGAATGTTCAGGAACAACTGGCGATCGTACCCCTACGATCCAGCACAAGACCCCGCTGCACCGCCTGCTAGCACTGCAACTGACGTAGAATTACTACACCGCAGTGACGTGCAACTACGTCTAACAAAACCGGGTATTTGAGCGATTCACTTCCTGTGCCGAAACAAACCAAACCCGGCACAACGAGAAGAATGGCAAAACTGAAAGAAGGGATCAGCCGCCTTACTTCGGCTGAATTGGTGATCAAGGGCCGCAACATCGTTACCATGATGACCGGGAACCCATCGTTCACCCCTCTGCAAGCACGCCTGTCGGCCATCACCGACGCATGCGACGCCTTGGATACGGCAAACCAAGAGGCACAGTTCGTGGGTGGCAAACTGGTACACGAGGCCAAGCGCAACGGGGAAGCCCTCCTGCGTTCCCTCATCGTTGCCCTTAGCCCTGCGGTGCAGGCAGCGAGCGGCGGGGATCCGGTGAAGATCCTCAGTGCCGGTTTCGATGTGGCCCGCAAGCCCCAGCGCCAGGCACTACCCAATGAACTGGATAACTTCCAGGCCGTGTACACGCCCTTTGACAATGCGGCGAAGTTCCGCTGGCTCGGGCAAGAGGCCGCCAAGTTCTACCAGATGGAACAGCTGGAAGAGGACGGCAGCTGGAGCGTGGTGGCCACCACCACGCGCACCACGCACACCGTGAAAGGCCTCATCTCCGGTAAGCGCTACAGCTTCCGCGCCTACGCCGTGGGCACCGCCGGCACCGGCCCCGCCAGCCAAGTGGTGGAGGCCAAGGCCGCTTGAGCCGCGACACTCCTCTTAACGCAAAAGCCCCGGGTGATGGACCGGGGCTTTTTGCGTTTTTGGGCTTTCCGCCTATTCAGGCTTTGCGGTTCTTTGGTGCATTTGGGCTCAGGGGAATTGATGCATTTGGTCTCTTCTTGGTTATTGGCGTATTGGGCCTCTTGGTTCTTTCAGCTCGGTGCTGCCCGTCTGCCGCTGTCCTAGTGCTACTGCATGCTAGCACTGCCTACTGGTAACTGGCTCAGGCGCATTGAGGCATTTGGTCTCTTCTTGGATATTGGCGTATTCGGCTTCTTGGTTCTTTCAGCTCGGTGCTGCCCGCTACCGCTACCGCTGCCTACTGCTACTGCCTACTGCCACTGCCACTGCCCACTGGCTCAGGCGCATTCGGGCTCAAAGATCGAATGCGATGGTTTGAAGTTTGGGACTTCAGCATGATGCTCGGAACGGACTTGGACAGAACGCCACAAGTGACCCAGCCCGGCTGGAACGCAACGGTGGGAGGCTGGAACACTTGCTGGAGTAGAAGGGTGGTTCAAAGTCCGAAGATTTCACGAAAATGCACGGAGCTGTTATTGGATAGAACCCCTGCCCACCATGAACGGAATTCCGTGCATGGCTGCAACGGCGCAGCAAGACATTTAATCTCATGCCGAAATTCGCAAATCCCTTGGTAACTTTACAAACGAGTATTCCCGGAAAAAAGGATACTGCTGAACCGTTAACGAAAATGATATTCTGACTCAATGAAGGAGGCTTTAAGAAATGCTGGGGGAGCTAATGGCATCCGGGGCTACTTAGTTCAAACCTTGATTGGTCTGCTTGAAATCCTAAAAGCCAAACCAGCATTTACCCAAATCACCTTCGAACCCGATCACAGTAATGAGCAGTTCGACTATATCTGGTCTGATGGCACGAAATCATATGCGGTTCAAGTAAAATCATCAATCAATCCGTTCACATCGGTTCAGGTAAAATCATGGATTAAAAAAATGAAAACCGCTCATTCTGCTGATACTTATACGTTATCTCTGGTCGGCAGCTATGGTACCCACCTAAATTTGAGCGATTTGGACGGTGTTTGTGTAAAGCATCACGTTTTGGATATTCCAGCTTTAATAGACCAATCCTCCCATGTTCTCAGTTTGTTTCTTGACAAAAACAACATAAACAATACTAACGCAATTGACAGAGAACAAACGGTTTACACCCTTCTTGGCAAACTCACCCATATCGCTACAAAGTCGGAAACTTTCAAACATGATGATCTTCTTTCGTTGTTGAAGCAATGGATTCGTTCAGTCCCAAAACAAACTGCAACGGATGTTGCAATTGAAATTACCAACACTTCACCGGTCAATCTCATTGGTCGAGAGGAAGAAATTCAGCGTATCAACAACGCTTGGGAGCAAGCGGTTTCTTCGCAAGAACGACGACCTCATATTCTGACTGTAGTAGGTCTCGGTGGCGAAGGAAAAACTTCCCTCGTTGCCAAGTGGTTGGCCGATATGTCATACAAGCAGTGGCCTGAATGTACCGCTGTCCTAGGGTGGTCGTTTTACGACCAGGGTGCATCAGGAGTTGCCGCATCCTCCGACCTATTTCTCAATAAAGCACTTTTATTCTTTGGGGATCCGGAAACCGTAAACGGGTCACAAACTTCTTATGAAAAAGGCCTTCGCTTAGCCGAATTATCAAGCCGACCAGGCACGATTATTATTTTGGACGGACTTGAAACATTGCAGTATCCGCCAACTTCAGTTGAGGCCGGTAAATTACTAGATACAGGAATGTCTGCTTTCTTAAATTCCCTTGCTGTATACAACAAGGGCTTATGTATTATAACAAGCCGATATAAAAATAACAGCCTACAAAATTATTGGAATACGACTTGTCCTCAAGTTGAACTTATGCCTCTCACACAGGAGGCCAGTTTGGCGTTGCTTTCCGAGAATAAGGTGCACGGCCTTCACGAAGATCTTTTAAGGCTTGCAATTAAATTTAAAGGACATGCTCTTTCGTTAATACTTGTTAGTAGCTTTCTAGTTGAAGCTCATGGTGGTAATGCTAAATATTTTGATGAAATCAATTTATCTAATGCAAACGTTGAGCACGGCGGACATGCCTTTCGCGTGTTGGATTCTTATGTATGGTGGCTCGAACAAGATAAAAAATACGGAAAAAAAGCCTTATCCATCCTCCGTTTGTTAGCTTTTTTTGACAGACCTGCTAAATCCGAACATTTAAGTCTCCTATTAGCTAAACCTAATATAGTAGGACTTACAAATCAAACCATTCATATTGAAAATATTGAACGAAATAGACTTCTTCACAGACTTCAACTTGCGCGCCTGATTTCGGTCAAATTCGAGTCTGACGCTGAGTTGGTCATGGTGGATACTCATCCCATCATCCGTAAGTATTTTGCAGAAGAACTTCAAACCAAGCGTGCCGCTGGTTGGCGAGAAGGACATCGCCGATTGTATACTCATCTATGCACTACGACCAAGGAAGGCGATTCACCTAGTTTATTGGACCTACAGCCGTTGTATCAGGCAATTTATCATGGCTGTGCTGCTGGTCTTCAGAATCAAGCATACCGAGAGGTTTTGCGCAATCGGATTCACAGGAATGGAGAATTCTATTCTCAAAACATTTTAGGTGCATACAGTTCAGATTTGGATGCGATGGCTTGTTTTTTTGATGAACCATGGGCGCTTCTCTCGTCAAACTTAGGAGAGAGCGAACAAAGGTTTATTCTGAATAATACAGGCTTCCTGTTTGCTCAGACTGGAAGGCTGAAAGAAGCTCAAGGGATCTTTGAAATGAGTCTTCTTGATTTCCTGATAGTGAAGGAAATTACACAAACAACCATTCCCGCATCAATATCTTTAAGTAATCTGAGTAACGTAGAACTTCGACTTGGGGAATTGGAGAAAGCGAAATTGAGTGCAGAGCTCGCGGTGAAAAATGCAGATTGGGGTGGTCGTCCTTTTGATGGAACAAGCAAACGAACCAGATTAGCGAATGCGTTATTTAAGTTAGGAGACATTCGCAATGCGGAGAATATATTTATAGAAGCTGAGTCAATTCAGAGGAGTAATGGGGGCTTAGAATATTTGTCTTCCGAAGGTCATTATCTTTATGGCGATTTGCTTTTGCATGAAGTATTTAGAGAATGTTGGTTAATAATACTTGAATTAAATATTAAAAATAATTATAGTCAATTGTGCAAACAGATTGTTGGTCGATGTAAAACCGTGTTAGGATATAGTGCCAATTTGGTTCAGAAGGTTGATATCGCATTCGAGTACGTTTTGGCTGCAAGAGCAATGACATATTCATCTATAATTGGTGATTCCATGATTGACGAGGCCGACGTTTATACTTCTAAGGCTTTTATTTTGCTCAAAAATTACGGTAATATGTCATTATTGGTTGACGCCTTGCTGGATAGATCGATGTTGAATTGGTTAAAGTCTGGGAGAAAGGCAAATGCGAACAGCCGTAGGGATTTGGATGAGGCAATGAGAATAGCAGAGGCGGCATCAATGAAACTATCGATAGCAGACATCCATCTTTATCGTGCCCGTTTATTCTTTAATGTAGACTTTTATCCTTGGAAGACGGCAACAGAGGACATAGTATTATCAGAAGAGATAATAAGAACTCATGGCTACGGATGTCGGACGGGTGAATTACAAGATGCACAAGGAGCTATTTTGAAAGGGAATTGAACATCAATTATACCGCGATATTGGAGTTCGCCTGTTTGCAAAGTGCCTCCCCCCAACTTTCACGCGCGTCTTCGCTCTTGTGTTGGATGAAAACGCATACTGAGGCACTAGCGCGGACGCTCTCGCCAAAGGCATTAGGCAGGACGTCCACCACAATAGCGCTTCACGAATATGCCGCAGGCTACCGTGTGGCGTTCCTCTGGCTCACCAAAGCCTGGGGTGGTCACAATGGTCACGGCCTGCTCAATACGTGAACGGCTTTCTTCCGGCTTCCCATTCCGGGCCTGTGGGTGACAGGTCTTAATGAAAAGCCGTTTGCGGCCACCCCAGGTTACCAAAGCTGATGTTTCGCCTGCAGGAAGCATTCCCTTCAACTCGTCATCCCATTCCAAGTCAACACCAGCTGCTACTACAACATCAGGGTCCAACAGTTCCAGTTGCTGGATCAACTGCTGGGAAAAATGCCTTGCATGAACATAGATGGTTGCCATGTCGCTCGTTCCCGCTCCGGGCAGTTTCTTCAAGTTCACCACGGCTATACTGCGCAATAGCCGTTTGCGGTCGTCCTTGGTCACTTGGTTACCAAGGCTCGTCGGTCTTCCCGGCCTAGCCAATCCGGCTTGAATGATATCGGTCCATCGCACGACATTGTTCCAGCTATCACCGTTACCACCGTCGAACAAGGATGGGCAGAGGTTCTGCGGTTCAAATGGGCCGGCATTCACCTCCTTCATCAGGAAAACGATGCGCGGTCGATTGGCGGGATCGAAGTACGCTATGGGGTCTACGGCGCCATCCTTGGCAAAACTCAGGTCGTTCTTGAGTTGTTCCGTCCAAGAACGAAACTGCTCTTCAATCTCCTTCACATACTGCTCGGCATCCATGGCTGCTACTTATCCCCGAATTCGGTCAGGAGGTCATTCTTGTAGATCGCATAATACTTGTAATGTGAACCGTCCTCGCCCTGGACGAGGCTGTGATCGCAATGCATGGTCACCCCAGCAGCTGTCGTAGAGCGCTTGATGTTACCGGCAGGCCCCCAGATCAGCTCCACCACTTCGCGTGGCATGCCGAGTTCCACTTGTCTGAGTCCGATCTTCTTGGCCAGTTCGGGGCCGTACTTCTTTACGTACTGCGCATTCTGCTGCTGCCCGGACCAGCTGATCAACCAAAGAAGAGCGACAAGGCCTGTGAGTATCAAACCAATGGTCAAGCTCCAAAGGCACACGCCACCGAGCACAACGAAGCCGATCACATAAGGGATTGCTTTGGTGCTCATTTCTTTTTCTTCGATTTGGCGTCCGCCCCCGCCAACAAGCCAGCCGTGTACTGCTCATACAGTTCAAACAAAAACTCCACCCGCTTCGCATCGTTCGCGAAGGCTTGCGGACGGTAGCACTTGTCCACGGCCTTGTCCAAGGCGTGGTGGGCCTTTAGCAGTGCGGGCGGCATGGTGAGTGGGTCGTAGAGATCCGCGAGAGATGCCTTGGGGAACTGTGCCCGCGCATCCAACACGCCTTGCGCGGCCTGCTCCACGGCGGCGGTTTGCGCGGCGCTGGGTTGCTCCGGCCAGGGGTAGTTGTTGTAGACGATGTCCTTCGAATAACGGTAGTCGCTTTTTATGCGTCCGCAGATGTAGCGAATCCATGTCATGTGCATTATGCTTGAAAGCACACCGAAATGGAATGGACTCGCATTTGCGGAAATCATGTTGGCATCTCCAGATAAATCTGACGGAGACATGAAACCCATTGGCAGGTATAATCGAGATTCACTGGAATGTCGAGGAATAAGTAGGTAGGTACTCTGAGGCATATTCTCAACGTGGAACCGGCTTGGGGTAGCTGCTAGTGCACGGGAACTTTGACCCGCTTCGGATTTGCGACCACTTTTGGCATGAATTTCACCCAATCGATATCTCCGGACCTTCTCAAGTATTTCAAGCGCAACTGGTATTTCTCGGAGAGTCGCAGGTGCAGTATATCCTAACCAAACACAATACCTCGGAATACCATTCAAGAATTCTTTAGCTCCAAACCAACGTTTCAAATAGGATTTTAGCCTAGGTTCTTTTTTCAATAACTCCTTCCGCTCCTCTTCACTTAATAATAAATAGCCGCCATCGATGGGCTTGTTGCCTATACCGATCTCCGGTACAGCACACAAAGGTTTGCTCCGGCTGTACAGGACCACATCCCGAGCATCCATCAAGTAAGGATTGATGTTGCTTACCACTTCCTCCACCGGTTCGCCACGCTCATCAGCATAAGTGAATAAGCGCTTCTTCGGGAGATCGAGATCCGCGAAGCCAATGATGACACAATGCACAGCGGCCACGCCACGGGCCTCGTTATTCCAGCGGAAGGTGCGGTGCGCGAAGAGGATCTTAATGCCTGTGGCCAAGAGCGGCCCCCACATTGCGCCCACCTGTTCGCCCTGTGTAATGCTGTTGGTGCTCACGAAGGCGGCACGCGTATGGTGGTCGCCGTGGGTGCGCATATAGCGTGCGGCCAGCCCGTACCACGCGCTCACGAAGTCCAGCGTGCCCGCGCCCTTCACGCCGGGGAATACGGCCAGCAGGTCTTCGCGCATGGCGGGCGTCATCAGCTTGCTGCCGATGAAGGGCGGGTTGCCGAGGATGTAGTCGTAACGCAGTCGGCTGTCATGCGCGATGTCATGCCGGGCTTGCCCCGGTATCGCAC
>JBEPUG010000115.1:0-11034 GCA_041691695.1 Flavobacteriales bacterium | reverse complement strand
GAACAACTTAGGCAAGAACCAGGCGCTGTTAGGGCACTTCACTGTTGCCCGAGAGCATTTCGAAGAGGCGCTCGCGCTGGGCCGGACGGTCGACAGCCGTGAATCGATGGCCATTTCCTTGGAATCACTATCCTCCACGGACGACACACTCGGGGAGTACAAGGCGGCACTCAAGGCGTATCGCGAATTCAAGTCCCTGAATGATAGTCTATACAGTGCGGGGAGCAAGACAACTATCGCCCGGCTGGAGGATAAATTCCGGCGCGACAAGGAAAAGAAGGTCTTCGAGCTCGAGGCCAAGCGGAAGGACGCGGTGAACGCGCGGCAGCGGGTCTTGAATGTCGCGTTAGCGACCGCGTTGATCCTTCTCCTGCTTATCGCGTTCCTTCTCTTCAAGGTGATGCGCGCAAGGGTCAGGAACAGCGCGCTGGAGCAGGAAAAGCTCCGGTTGGAAAGTGAGAAGCTCGAAGCGGAACAGATCAACCTGCAGGAAAGCTTGGGGTCAAAGGACCGCGAACTCACCGCCAATGCCTTATTCCTATTGAAGAAGAATGAGCTCATAGCCCACATTGTCGAGCGGCTTCTGAAAGCGAAGTCGACTTTCCGGCAGGAGAACCAAAAGATCGTTCAGGACATCATTCACGACCTTCAAGCGAGTCAGGATGAACACAATTGGAAGGAGTTCGAGGCGCATTTCACGAGGGTCCATGCCACGTTCTACCAAACCTTGCAGGAGAGATTCCCGGCGTTGACGCCCAACGAGCGAAAACTGTGCGCGTTCCTCCGGTTGAACATGTCCACCAAGGACATTTCCGCCATCACCCATCAGACCGTGAACAGCATCACGGTGGCCCGGTCACGGCTGCGCAAGAAGCTCGAGATCGACGGCGAGGATGTGCATCTGATCGATTTCTTGCTGTCCATTTGACCCTTTCCAGGGGTTATTCTTCAACATCCTATGGCTCATGCACTCGTATCCTATTGTATCGCGCGAGTAAGGTCATTTCGCAGCGCTGTATCTGCCGTGTAAGGTCTTCGTCAGACGGTGTGCCGATGATGTAAGGCTGTTTCCTGAGCGGCGTGCAATTTCCGACCGCATCTTTCGCCCTATCCAAATATTCCACGCTCTGATGCTCTCTGAAAACGATACTCTTCCACCGCACGAACTCGCTCGTCTCGAGCAAGTCCATCAGAAGATGAAGGACGAGGCCGAAGAGTGGCAGGATCTCTTGGAGAACATGAACAAAAGGAGGACCGGTCAGAAAACAGACAACACCGAAAACCCACAACCCGCACAAAAAAAGACACGATGACGAAACCAACTACCCTCGTACTCATAGCGGCTTCGCTTTCGCTGAACTCTGCGATGGCGCAGTTCATTACGCGCCCGGATACGTACTCGACCAACGACGTGTCGAACGATGGTCTGGTATCGGGATATGCCAATCAAGCAGCTTCCTATTCCATTTGGAACCCGGATCTCCAGACCACGCAAGACATCGGGGGTACGTCGCCCGGCAACGGAGCGGGTGGACTGGCAAAATTCTCCACCGATGGCAAATTCCTTTCCGGCACCAGCATGGGCAGCCAAGGCCCGGCATTGTCGCGATATGACACCACTACCGGCGTATGGACACTCATGGGGGATCTCGGCTATGTGTTGGATGGTACCGTGAGCGCTGGCTTCGCCATCTCGGGCGATGGCACAACCGTGGTCGGCAACTCCTGGGTGAATGACCCTGGCTTTGGATACGCGCATGCGGTCGCGGTGGACAGCAACGGGGTGATCGACCTGGGATCGCTATTTGCGCACAAGAGCACGCGGGCCGATGCCGTGAACTCGGATGCGAGCGTGATCGTCGGATATCAGGACTTCAACGGACCTTGGAAATCCGCTGTCTGGAGAAAGAACCCGGCCGGTGGTTACTTCCCCAATGAATACATCCTACTCGATGCTTCGGGCGACTCCACGGACGAGTTCAACCAGATGGGGCAGTGCCGCGCTGTTTCGGCCGATGGCCAATGGATCGGTGGAGGCGGCGACTATGCCAACAACTATGAGCCTTGGATCTGGAGCGAGAGCACCGGCGTCATCAACCTGGGCCAGCTGCCCGATGTTGGCACCGGTAATGTGGCCGCTATGAGCGCGGATGGTTCCATCGTTGTCGGATGGTTCGAGGGCTGGGATTTTGGTATCCCGCGAACCCCGTTCATCTGGACCTCCGCAGGTGGTCTGGAGGACCTGAACACGTATGTAGCGGAGCTCGGCATCATCGCCGGTGACGCGCACATTAACGGGGCCAATTGCATTTCGCCCAACGGCAGGTTCATCGCTGGTTACGGTACCGATTATTCCACCTTTGGCCCGTTCGCCTTCCGTTTGGACATCGAAATGTCCACGGCCATCCGGCCCGTTGGAGCAACCTCCGACCTGCAGTTCTATCCCAACCCGACGACCGGCAAGGTGATGTTCAACGTCCCTGAAGCGTCCTCCTTGTCGATCATGCGCGCAGATGGTGGGCTCGTATCGAAGAGCCAAGTGAAAGGGGAGACTGTCATTGACCTCTCCACGTATGACCCCGGGGTGTATACGTTCATCCTTCGCTCCAACGGGAGTGTTCGCACTGGCCGCGTAGTGAAGAATTGAAACGCAGAGCAGACAGAAGCCCCGCCATCTGAAGGTAAGCGGGGCTTCTGTTCTTCACGTGCATCCGCGCATGCAATGATCCCGGTAGAGTCTCTTGTTGAACATATCACCATGCACGCTGTGCGCAACGCCCTCGCGTCGATCAGTTGGTCCAACTGACCAGTGACATCGGTGAACGCATGCCGAATGCCGCAGTCACAGAGTCTGTTAGCGGTGCTTTCTTCAACATGCTCTGGATCAGGTGGTCGTGTCTTGTTGTACGGCGGGTGTAAGCTCCTTTCATAGCGCTGTAGTTATCGTGTAAGGTCTTCACCCGGCGGTGTGCCGATGATGTAATGGAGCATTCGGACCTGACCTGAATTTCCACCCTCATCTTTCGCCCCATCCAATATTCCAAGCTATGCTGACACCTGAAAACGATCCTCTTCCACCGGATGAACTCGCTCGTCTCGAGCAACTCCATCAGAAGATGAAGGACGAGGCCGAAGCGTGGCAGAATCTCTTGGAGAACTTGGGCAAAATGAAGACCGATCGGAAAATCGACAACACTGGAACCTCAAAGACAACCGAATGAAAACTAAATTCTACTCTCTCCTTACCGGGGCTTGTCTACTGCTCGGAACACCCATGGTGCTGCAGGCACAGCCGGGTGCAATGGATCCCACGTTCAACGGCACCGGTTCCGTGGTCCACCCGATCAACACGCTCGATGGGGCGCAAAAGATCCTGGTGCAGGGCGACCAGAAGGTCCTCCTCGTCGGAATGAGCTTCGATGCCACGTATACCGCCCGTGCCTACGCGTTCCGCTACCTGCCGGATGGCACTCCCGATTCGACGTTCGCTACCAACGGTGTGTTCTCCTACGAACAGGACAATGAGGCGGACATCTATTCCGCAGTCCTGACCCCAGGAGGTAAGATCCTGCTTGTGGGAAGCACCACGGATTATCAGACCTACAAGCTGCTCCTCATCCAGCTCAAACCGGATGGCACATTGGACAACTCCTTTGGGACCAACGGCGTCGTGCTCCAGAGTGTGAGCGTGGTGACAGACAACGCCGAGGATATGGCCTACGATGTCGCGCTTGACGCGTCGAACAATATCCTCGTGTGCGGAAGCACCGATGATGCGAACTACATCCGTCATCCTTTCGTCACACGATTCACGCCAAGTGGCGTGCTCGATACCACCTTCGGATTGAACGGTTTGGCGACGATCCCCTCCGGAGTGGGTTCCAGTAAATTCAAGGGCATCGTGATACAGCCCGATGGAAAGATCGTCGCTTCGGGCTCTTTCGGAAATACCCTCTTGTGGTCCGTGATGCTCGTGGTGCGATTCGATGCCGATGGCAGCCTGGACGCCACCTTCGGCGACGCCGGTATCCTAACGTATAATTATGGCAATGTGGATGATGAGGGCAATGACATTACATTGACCCCGGACGGCTCCTTTCTGGTCGCTGGTTCAACCGCCACGCAGGACTACAACTACAGTGCGCTGCTCGCGAAATTCACGCCTGCCGGTGCACTGGACACCTCCTTCGGCAACGCGGGAACGGTGGAGGAGGACCTTGCCATGTTTGATTTCGCCTCCAACGTGGCGGTATTGGCTGATGGAAGGATCATGATGGCCGGTTCGTCGGGTGTGGGACCTCCCAGCACCTTCGATCTTGCCGTTTGGAAGTACATGCCTGATGGAACGCCCGACACGGGCTTCGGGACCGATGGGTTTGCCCAACACGTGATCGGGGTCTACAGCACCATGATCTATGCTATGGGCATACAAGCCGATGGGAAGATCCTCATCGGAGGTCAGGCCCGCACCTCGACCAATCAGAACTACTTCTATCTCGGGCGCCTGCAGAATGAACTCACCACCGGGATCGCCGAACTATCCGGGCTGGGAGATGCCTTGGTGTACCCAGATCCGGCAACGGCAAGCTCCATGGTGACCATGCAGGTTTCGGAAAGCATCAAGCCCGGGGCTCTGATCAGCCTGTATTCCACTGACGGTCGCTTGGTATTCATGTCCAATACCGATCATCTGCAAGGGGATGCGCAGCACGTCAGGTTCCAATTGCCCTCCGATATCGCGCCCGGCATCTATCAGCTGTCTTTCCAGCAACAGGGTACCCGTCGCAGTTCAAGTCTCCTCATTACACAATAAAAAGGCAGGGTGTTTCCGAGGCGGAGTGGAATTTCCGGCCGCATTCTTTCCCCCCATCCAATATTCCACGCTATGCTCACATCTGAAAACGATCCCCTTCCACCGGAAGAACTCGCTCGTCTCGAGCAACTCCATCAGAAGATGAAGGACGAGGCCGAAGCGTGGCAGAATCTCTTGGAGAACCTGCGCAAAATGAAGACCAGGCCGGACGAAAGCACTGAAACGCCAAACCCTATTCAAAAACCAAGACCATGAAACGAACCAAATTCGTGCTTCTAGCGGCAACGCTTTTCTTCACCACAGCAGAGGCGCAGTACATCACACGCCCTGATTTTTTCTCACCCACCGGAGTCGCGAACGACGGCACGGTTGCAGGATATCTCCAACAAGCAGGCCCTTGGTCGATCTGGAATCCGGATCTGCAGACCTCGGTAGACGTCGGGGGCATGGCGCCTGGTGAGGGAGCAGGAGGGCAGGCACGCTTCTCCACCGATGGCAATTTCATTTCAGGTACGAGCGTGGGCAGCCAAGGCGCCGCATTGTCACGATACGACCGCACTACCGGGGAGTGGACACTTTTCGGGGACCTTGGCTTTCCAGTGGATGGTACCGTGAGCGGTGGCTATGCTATCTCGGGCGATGGCACTACAGTGGTCGGCAATTCTTGGGCGGACACCACTGGTAACTACGCCTATACGCATGCTATCGCGGTGGACCAGACCGACGGTGTAATGGACCTGGGCACGCTCTTCTTCGACAGAAGCACCCGGGCCAATGCGGTGAACGATGATGCCAGCATCGTTGTCGGTTGGCAGGACTTCAATGGTCTATGGAAATCCGCTGTTTGGAGAAAGAACCCGGCTGGAGGATACTTCCCCAATCAATACATCCTGCTCGATGCCGCAGGCGACTCCACGGACGAGTTCAACCAGATGGGCGAGTGTAGCGCCGTTTCCGCCGACGGCTCTTGGATCGGCGGATACGGCGATTACGCCAACAACGGTGAACCATGGATCTGGAGCGAGGCTACGGGCGTCATCAACCTCGGCCAGCTTCCCAACACCGGCACCGGCTATGTGTCCGGCATGAGCGCGGATGGCTCTATCGTGACAGGATGGTTCGATGGCATGTTCTTCGGTGATCCGCAAACGCCCTTCATCTGGACCAGCAATACTGACAGCTTGCAGGACTTGAACACCTATATGACGAGCGTGCTCGGGATCGCCACCGGCAGCCAACAAGCGTCCGTGGCCACTGGCATTTCGGCCAATGGCAGGTACATCGCGGGTTACGGGACCGACAATTCGACGTTCTCTCCGTTCGCCTTCCGTTTGGACCTCGGATCTTCCACGGGCATTCGCTCCAACACAGCGAACAGCACCTTGCAGGCCTATCCCAACCCGACCACCGGCACGGTGACCTTGAACTTAAGCGAAGTTTCTTCCTTGTCGATCATCCGTGCGGATGGCAGCTTGGTGTCCAAAAGCCAAGTGAAGGAAGATCCGATCATTGATCTCTCCTCTTACACACCAGGTATCTATACGTTCATCTTACGCTCCAGCGGAAACGTACGCACCTGCCGCGTAGTGAAGTATTGAAACGATCGACCTAAGTAGAAGCCCCGCCACCTGAAGGTGAGCGGGGTTTCTGTTTTTCGTGTGCAACAAATGCACTCAATGGTGCGAGCGACGTGCCCGGATCATCGGATCACTTTGCATACCGACCGCAACTTTCCTGCGTCGATCAGTTGGTCCAATTGGCCGGTGAGATCGGTGAACGCTTTCCGGGTGCCGCAGTCGCAGAGTTCGGTCAGCGGTGCCTTGTCGATCACCATGGCGAGCAAGGTGTCCGGCGAAGGTGCTTCGGATAAGGCCGCATAATCGGAATAGGAGAGAGAGATGAATGCCACGTTCTCGCCGATGCCCCGGTTGTCCAGCAAGTAGTCTTTGTGGAGCGCGGTCGGGGTAGCAAGTCCGTTCGGTCCTTTCACGTCGTTAGGTGCTGGATAGGACACAACGGAGGAGCCATCCGCAGAGAGGATGATCGGCACCTTGTCGGCCAGGTCCGTGCGCGTTTTATAGACCAATACCTGCGGACCGGTCACGAACAAGGGTTGCACATAAGCCGCATCCCCCATGGCCTCCACGGGTGCTGTTGTCTTGGCGGAATGGCAGGCGGCCAATTGAAGTACCGTGGCCACCAGCGCTATGCGAAAGGCGATCATTGGCGCTTCACGAGTTTCCGCGTTGTGATGCCCTGCGCTGTTCGTACTTGCACGTAGTACACACCTTCTGCCAGATCGTTCAGATCGATCGTCACGTCATCCTCGTTGGTTCCCGGTGTAAGGTGCCGCAACACTTGTCCTTGGGCGTTGATCAAGTTGATGCTCTGTACCGTTCCGGTGTGGCCGCTGAATTTCACATCCACATGGTCCGCAGCCGGATCGGGAACGAGCCTGATGGCGTCAGCGCTCAAGTTCAACTCGGTGATCCCGTTGCCCGCACTTCGCGTGATGGTGGCTTTCAGGTCGTAGGTACCGACCTGACCCTCGAAGTACGGTGCACAATGGAAGTGGATCGTGCTGCCGCCACCGACGTTGATCGTCCCGGGCATAACATCATCATAGACAGCGGACCAGTTGGTGCCGTCCGTGGTGTAGGACCAAAGCGCGTCCAAGGAGTAGGTGTTCCCATCGCTGCTGCTGTACGCGTCATTCACGCGCGCATTGATGGTGTAAGTGTATCCGGTCGGTAAGTTGACGGCGTAGTAATCATTGTCGGTGCCCACATGGCAGTTCGAGCCTACGGTGTTCACCACAGCCTGATCGTTCGAGAAGTTCGGAGTGAAAACGTAGGAGCTGGCATAGCTGTCGTTCGGTTCGTAGATGTCCGGAGGCAGGGGAGCCGACTGCACTGTGACGATGACGGGGTTGCCGTGTGTCGTAGAGCCCACTAGTTGCCAAGTGGTGCCACCATCGGTCGTATATTCCAAGGCCATCAGATAGGAGCCGGGTGGCGCCGTCACGGAGGCATTGCTGAAATCGAGCGGGCCGTAATAATACCCTGATTGCAGAGAGATGTTATTCACCTCTTGGATGGTCTGGGCGAAGCTCCCGTCCAGGTTATAAAGCGAGAGGTCGTAGTTCGCGGTGATAGTGGATGTGCCATAGTTCGCGAATTCCAATTGCACATCCACCGGAGTTCCGACCACAAGTGGTTCTCCAGATGTCACGTTCATTTCCGTGTACATCTCGATGACGTTCGAATTCACAACGGTAAGGGGAACGAAGTTGGTGTAGCCGTTGCCATCCGCGACCTGTTGCCAGTTGCCGCCAGTGGGCCGGTAGTATATGCCTATCGTGTAAGACCCTGGCAGTAGCGCGAAGTCGCCGGAATTGCTGAAGACGATATCCGAATTGTAGACATAGCCTGCAGGCAGGTTCTGGGCCAGGTAGGTCTGTACATAATCCACGAAGTTGCCTTGGCTGTCGAAAGCAGCAGCACAATAGTCCCCGGCGAAAGCGGTGGATGCGTTGTTCAGGATGTTGGTGCTGACCGAAAAGGATTGCCCGTAGGCGATCACACTTGGATCAGCCGTTACGTAGTCATACAACTGCATGTCGTAGGTCTGCGTATTGCTCGGTGGTTGAATGCCAATTACAGCTTCCTGACCACTATTGAATCCGCCTGCACCACCGCCAGTTCCCAGCGAGCCCGGGTTCAGACCATCCACAGCGAAGTAGCCATCCGAATTCCCGGCCCACCCCCAATTGACGTGGAACATATTACTGTCATTGTAACCGTCGAAGACGAAACAGTGTCCTCCGTTTGTCCCTGATCCATCGTAGAGGATCGGCCGGCCATTGTCCAGCTCGCCTTTCATCAAGTTGGTCCAATTCAGGTCCGAGTAGTTCGACCGGGCTACGCCGTGCAAATTCTGGTCATAGCCGAAGTAGGTCTTCAAAGCATACTCCGCGCAGTTCTGTATAGGACTGGAGCTACTGATCATGTAGGCGGTGCTTTCCTGCGGGCTGTAGTTCATATTCACTCCTACTCCAGCGGCAGACATCAACGTCGCGATAGCCGTGTTCGAACTGTTGATCGAGTTTGGCATCGAAGTCCAATCGAACGTGGTGTTGGCATAATTGAAGGAGAGCGTGCCATAACTCGCGCTGTTGTAGGAATGGAAGCCTGTGCCTGTGGCCGGGTAGTTCCAGAACTTCATCACTTGTGCCGTCGCCGTGGCTACGCAGCCCGTCACCGAACCACCAGGACACAAGGCATTGTAGTATGGAGACTGGTTCCACTGCGTTTGCAACAACGGGCTTACACCACGATCGGAAACTTGTCCAAGGGCCGAGCCTGGATGTGCGAGGGCGATCCACCGGGCATGGATGTCCGCAGGGGCGGAGGCGTTCACGGCGATCGCCGCCACGATGGCCTGCTTGTAACCTTCCATCCATTTTGCCAAATTCACCGGTTGAGTTGTGAGGGCGTAATTGTGATCGTCGGAATATCCGAGGATGGGAGTCACAGCATCATCACCCGCTACGATGATGAAACCCGGACCCGCATCCCTGTTGAAGACGTAGTAGTATGTGGATACTCCTGTGAGGTCCGTGGGGTCGATGCCGGCGGATGTCATCCTTAACGCAAGTTCCAGTTGGATGCTCGCGCTATCACCGGTGGCGGGGCTGTTACGTTGGAGGAAATGCTCACCGATGGACTGCGCGGTCGCGAGATCGATCTGTGCTGCATTACCGAGGAACGGAAAGAACAAGACCGAGAAGAGGAGCGTAGCGGTTTTCATGGCTGCGGCTTGGGGTTGGTTGTATGGACCTTTTCAAGCATCGAATGTAGAGATGCGAATAGACCTTTGGCAACTATGTCACGGGAATTCGGTATCCATCGGGAAGACCACCCTTGCGCTGCTGATCCACCTTTGCCGTGGTCACACACGGTTGATGAGGACGGACCCCGCCTCCTTCGCATCTTCGCGCCATAATGTCCGTCCTGATCGCTGATATCGGAGGAACTTCCTCACGCTGGGCTTCGCTGGACACCTCCGGAGCGGCGGAGCTGCCTTGCGTGCTGCCCGGTTTCAATCCGGCAGTGGGTGATCCCTCGGCGTTGCGGGCGGCATTGGGCGCACATGGTCCCATCACCGCTGGGGCTTCAGCAGTGGAAGAGCTTGTCGTGTATGGAGCCGGATGTGGGACGGAGGAGCGGAAGTCATTGATGCGCGAGGCATTGCGGCCATTTTGGCCAGCAGCGCGGATCACGGTGGGGTCGGACCTGCTTGGTGCAGCGCGAGGACTATACGGAAGGCATACCGGTCTCGTCCTGATCCTCGGGACGGGCATGAACGCCGGTTACTACGATGGTCAGCAGTTGCGCACGCCGATGCCTTCGCTGGGTTATGTGCTCGGGGATGAATGCAGTGGCGCTGACATCGGCAAGCAGTTGCTACGCGATCGATTTTACCAACGCATTCCTGAGCGCATCGAGAAACTCTTGTTCCCGGAAGCGATCGATCTGTCCGAAGTGGTGAGGGCTATTTACCGCAAACCGGCGCCACAATCCTGGTTGGCGTCCTTCACTGCGCGCTTGGCCGATCATCTGGACGAACCTTATGTGGCCGCACTCATCGGAGCTCGGGCCGTTGCACTCGCGGAGGTGCTCGAAAACTTCTTTACGCCCGAAGAGTATCGTGAAACGCGCGCGCTCGGCTCCGTGGCATTCGGCTTCAGGCACTTGCTTGAAGTGGCGCTAGCGAATAAGGAGATCCGCCTCAGCGAGGTGCGGCAGGATCCGATGGCGGGCTTGCTAGCGTATCATTCTGCGGCTTCCCGTTGACCGTGTCATTGCCGAGCACCAGTGTCTTCAGCAGGGCGAACGCCGCCTTATTGTCCGGTGCCTTCGCCGTCTCGATCACATGCTTTTTCTCCACTGCCGTGAGGTGCCAGCTCAGGCTGATCTCATCCTCGTCCGCATGCCTTAATTGCAGGTCCACCATATGTAACGGGACGGTCATCCAAGCGCTGGCCTGTTTCACCATCAGATCGTAATCCTGGTCCTGGGAGCGCACGAAGTTGTCATAGATGCTGCCCACGGGGTCCAACAAACGTCCGAAAAGCGAGCGCCCCACAGGCTTCACATCCAATTCGCGTTGCATATCGCGCATCTGCAAAATGGTGACGCCACTGGTGTTCTCCTTTAGCC
>JBEPUG010000114.1:0-11282 GCA_041691695.1 Flavobacteriales bacterium | reverse complement strand
CTCCAAGAGCTTGGAAAATACAGGCAGGGTCATTATTTTATATATCAGCAATGCAAAATTCGTAATGATAGGCATCGTAAATAGTGATATAACATATACTCCTTTCGAGACTTTTGCTGCTCTTGATAAAAAAAGTATAGTAAGAACTAAAAATATCATAACAGACAGCCTACTATTTATACTCAACATAATGACCATATTCACAATATATACCATCGACACTAAGATAAATTTGATCGGCTTTGTCTTGAACCCATGAAGATAACCAAGAAGGATCAAGTTCATAAATGCAAATATGTGTGCCGCATCATATATCCCCAGTGTAAAAGGTAAACTTATACGGCCGGGGAAAGAATGGAATATATTCCGCAGGCCAGCTCCATATCCCAGGATATTTACGACCAATAGCGCCATTAGTCCTTTAACCAGTAGCCATGCCATATCGGCTCCTTCCTCACCCCTATTATAGGTCTGCACTGCCACCGCGGACAAGAATGGGACTAACATGAACACCATCAAAATAAAGGTATTCCCAGGGTTTAAGATCGGACTGTGGTATTTCAACCCAAGTGGAACGGACAGCATCCCGGAAAGCAATGCGGCACAGCACAGATAGAATGTTCCGTTCACTACAGGGGTGAAACTTCCTCTATACAATAGGTCGATAGCATGGAAAAGCAGTATGGCAACAAAAGGAATGGTGCAGAAGATCAAACCGATTGAGAAACCCTCCTTGACAAAAAGGTATGTCCCCACTCCATACCATGGAATGGCAAGCATAAAAACCGCATTGATGAATTTCCGTTTGCTGATCACGTTCCTGGGCTATTCAATATCATCATCCCAAGCGCAATTTCCGTTCGATGCTCCTTACCAATGGGGTCACGGATTCCTTAACCGTATCCGGGAGTCTTCTTTTGACCCAAGCCTTCACCCTATTGAAGCGGGATGGTAAAACATGTTTGGTGAAATAGGCCAGATCACGGACCGGATCGATCTCAAGTGATCTTGGATGTATTAAGGGGAACCGAGCGCTCTGTAAAACCCCGGAGTTCCGGCTATCCGACACCTTGACCGTATGTGTGCCGTCAGCACCAAATCCGATATTGCGACACAGATTGGCTTCTGGAATAATATTCACCGAACCAGCCAAGATCTTTGCAAAGTCGAATTGATAGTCCCAAGCGGTTCGGATCTTTCCGCTGTAAGTTTTTTCAAACAACATATACACCTCTCTCCGTTCCACATCGGATAGGAACCAGTTCCGAAACATAGGTGTTTCCCTGACCGTAGGCCACATTTTCATGTCCACATCGAACTGTTTCCATACCCGCCTCCAAGACGCCCAGCCCCAATAGGCACCCAAGCCATGGCTAGATGTCCAATAGGAATCCGATGTCGTCAACTCCAATGGCGCACTCAGGTTATTGCCTACAATAGCCCAAACGTGAAGGTCGTGTCTATAGCGCTGCAGCAGAACCTGACAAAAATGGAAAAAGGTGGCATCGGGGACAACATCATCCTCCAAAATGATCCCTTCTTCTTCATTGGAGAAAAACCACTCCAAATTGGCAACCATGGCCGCCTTGCAACCTAGATTATTTTCATGAAATAAAGTATTTATTTCGCAATTCCAATCAACGAGTTTGACCAATGCCCGCACATTCTCACACTTTCCCCTATCCACTTCGTTACGCGGCCCATCACAAGCAAAATAGATCCGTGTCGGCCTCGCTTTTCGCACAGCCATGAACACTTCAAGCAATGTATCGTACCGTGTGAATGCGGTAATAAGGACCGGGATATCGATCGCAGATGTCATTTTCGTAACAGGGATCTCGATCAAAATGTATTGGTCTTCATCCCACGCTTGAAATGCTCGAAATCTCGGAATATGGTGAACACATTTCGGGCGACAGCTTTTGGAGAGGCAAACTCGTCCACGAATCTATACAGGAAGAGTTGCATGCGGTCGGCATGCCGCACTACAAAGTCCTGCACCATGTTTCCGTACCTGTCATATGGCAAGATCTCGACGCATCCTACCGCGAGTGAGGTTGGCAGCAGCATATTGCTCCCATGCACCCCGACCACCACTTGGCTTCTCGCGTAAGCTTCGCACCAAGTTCTTTCGCTGACGGTGTCCATTCTGGCAGCCCGAAGGTCTTCGACATCAAGAGCCCGGTTCCGCGCCCGCCCAAGACCAACAATTGAGAATGTGACCCCGGGAAGTTCACGTCTGAGGATATCCATGCATCCTGCGACAGAACGTTCTTGACCCCGTATGAAAATACCCTTCAGGAGTTGGGCCAGCCCTAATTTCCGCAGCACACGATGTATGAATTTCACTGTTCCATTCTTGTACCAAAGGCGGTCCTCGCGGATCACGAAAGTGACATGCTTGTTCTTTGACGAGAACTGTTCAAGGTCGAAAGGCCTCACACGCGTGAATTGGGCCATGTCAGCTGGGACCATGTCGGGGTGAGCATATCCCCTTGCCATTCTCACTTCATCATATTCGCAAAGCCGCTCTTGGACGAAACGGTCAATGGACGTGTACCATCCATCCATCTCACCCAATTTCAGGTCCACGATCCATGCTTCCGCAATACCGTCCGGGATCAGCCAGGCATACATGCGAGGCACCATGATCACCAAGCCCATATCGGGGTAGGTCCGCAGGTAATCCGGGGAGTTGAACAACTTCAGGAGTACATGGCCATAGAGGAAGTCCAGCGTATTCAAAATGACCACACGTCGATGATGCTTTTTGACCAGTCGTTCAATAGTGACCGACTGCTCCCTTTGATCCCTGTATGCCCGTATCAGGGGCACATGCACCCACGATTCAGCGCCTGCAGGGTTGTATAGCTTACCCGTACTCTTGGAGATGGCAATGGGGTGGTCAACGGCAAAGCCTACTGGCAGGTCTCGCAAGAACTCCGATCCACACTTTGTGCAGCGGTAGCTTCCAAATACATGTATCCCAGGCCATACCGTACCTTTTGGTTCGGGTCGTTCTGTTCCACAATCCGGGCAAGGAAAGTCATTGAACAAAACCGGTTTGACAGGCACAAGATGCCTATCAATCAATCTTTTTGCACTCGGATCATCCATGGAATTTCGCGCAGAAGTCGCATGATCGTGTGTTAGTCACAACGCCGCGCCTTGTAAGGGCAAGTGTTATAACGCAGGTAGATGGCTATGGTTCAGCAATGGTACCAAGTTGGCCGGCATGTATGGTGACGCAGCATCAGAACCTGATACACCAGTGAATACACGATATCAAGCGGTAATGCCATTTAGGCGCGAGCTCCATTTGCTAGCTCACATTCCCGATCTTCCAGAATGTGCAGATCCCCTTCATCATCCATCTGAAATTTGGTCTGGCTTCCTTAAAGAATAGGTCCACGATAAATATGCTTACAAAGAAAGAACCTATCATAGCCCATATCGCACCTATAGATTGATATTTTGGGATAAGCACATAATTCATGGATATATTCAAAACAGCACCCACTACCGACGTGATCAAAGAATATCGGAACATGCTTTCATTTGTTATAAAGCTTGATTTGGCAACGCCCATGTTCGTGAAGAAAAGACGAATAGCAAAAAGATGGAGCAGATAACCGGCCATTGCGAATTTCTCGCCGAATAGTAAAGCCATTACTGGCTCCGCAAAGAAGAACAGCGGAACGGAAACCACCAGGAATAAAGAGAACATCAGCCGGTATTGATTTACCAGCCTTTGCTCATATAGAACATGGTCCTGTGCTTTAGCCCTGGTTATAGCGGGCGCAAGAGAGGCCACTACGATACTTGGGAGGAAACCCAAAGCCTCGATCATTTTCAATGCGGCCGAATACTGCCCGACCTCCGCGTTTGCGGCGGCTTCGCCAATGGTCTTGGTTAAGATATCACCGATCATCACTTGGTCGATCTTTGCTTGCACGTAAAGCGCCAGTCCGTATATCACTAAAGGCCAAGACTGGGATAGGAGATACCGCGCCGTTTCCTTGCTGTATCGCCAAGCGCGCCAGACCGCACCATGGTAGCGGTACGCAATGAGGTCACCCAGAACACCGGCAAGAGCTTCAATTATATAAGCCCAAGCGAACCATATCAACGGTGCATGGACCAAGATGAGGGCCAGTCGAAAACTTGAGGCTATCAGGCTTTGGGCGATATTGACTGCCGCAGTAGTTCGCCCGTTGACCTGAGAAAGGAAGTACTGCTCGATAACGCCAAGAGGTTTCACGAACTCTGCGGCCGCAATAACAAGCACCATGGCTAGGGTAAGCCCTTCCATATGCTTCGCCAATGCGAGGAGCGTCACGGTGATGAAGAGCAATACCGCCCCACCGAGCTTGATGGTGGCAGCAGTGCCTAACAACTGATCCCTGCGTTCGGGCGTGCGAACAAGGTCGCGCACCACGATCCCGTCCAATCCCATAGATGTCAGAGCGAAGAAGATTCCGACGAAAGCACTGGCGTAATTGAGCTGGCCAAAGAGCTCTGGACCGAGATAGCGGGTGACAAAGATGCTTGTGACCAATACCGCTACCAAGCGCACGATCTTGTCCGCAAATAGCCAAGAAGTATTCTTGAGGTATTTGTGAAATCCGCCTGAAAAGACCTTCATCAGGCCAAGGAATGATCAGGCATCATAAACGTACCCATAGCCTTCGCCAGCTTTAACATCATTCAGAAGCAGGTCCACACGTTGGATCTTGCCGGCCCGGAAGAGTTCGTTCAGAGGTCGCAACATTGCGCGTTTAGTATAGCCCTGCCTCACAACGTAGAGAGTAATATCCAAGTGGTGCACCAATACCTTGAACTCACTCACTATTCCCATAGGCGATGCGTCGATGATGATCTGGTCATAACGAGTGCGAAGTTCCCGCAGCAATTCACCCATGCGTGGTGATTCAGCCAATTCCAATGGATTTGGAGGCACAGGACCCGCAAGAATAACATCCAAGCCCTGAATATCCGTTTTCCGTATAACATCATCCACGCTGCCTTCCCCGATCAGATAGGTGCTCAATCCCTTACCATCAGGCAAGCCCAAGCTGGATTGAACCTTTGGCTTTCGCATGTCCGCATCGATCAGGAGCGTTCTCTTATTGCTCATCGCCATTACGGTGGCAAGATTGACCGCACAAAATGTCTTACCCTCCCCACTCGTGCTGCTCGTGATGCCTATGACCTGTCGGATCGAATTAGGATTGAGATATTGAAGATTTATTCGAGCCGTTCGGAAACTTTCGGCCAAGGCATTCCTATCATCCCCAGGCAAGATCCGCTTTTGCTTGCTCGCAGGAGTTGAACCCAGGACAGGTATGGGGCTCAAGCCCTTAAGATGATCCAGGTCCATGATCGTATCATTGAAGAAGTCCTGAACCATTATGACCAAGAATGGCAGAATTAGTCCGACCAATAAGGCTAAGATCAAAGCGGTCCGCTTGTTCGGGGAAATAGGACCACCTGCACTGACTCGTGCTTGATCTACCACGTACTTGTCCACTTGGTCTGAAGCCACAGCAATTTCAGCTTCATAACGCTTCTCCATTAAATAGGTGTTGATGCTTGCGTTAAGATCGTACTTTCTAGTTGCTATACTTACCTCCCTGCTACTTTGAGGTAATTGGTTGAGCTGATATTCCAATTGCTTGACACGCTGTGTGATCTGGTCCAACTCAAGCTGAGCCCCGCGACGGGCATCTTGGGCGGATTGGATGATCTGATTCTTTTCGGTCAGGACCTTTCGTGCAAGTGCTATAGTAGGCGCTGATTGTTGGCGTTCGGTAACTCGGCGCGAGGAAAGTTCATTTACATCCTTGTTGTACTGATCGATCAGGTTGTTCAATGCCGGAGAATCCACATTGGCCGCAGAAATGGTTGAGGGAGTTCCTTCGTCTTCGGATCCCATGTGAACAATAAGTTCAGATAGATACTCCAATTTCGATTGAGCCCGTCCTTGTTCATCCTTCAGCCGTGACAGATCGTTGAACACCGCAGCACCGCGATCGCCAGCACTTCCCACAAGCCCACCTGCCGATGCTTGAACATTTTGAAGGTTACCCTCAGCCGTTTGAAGGTCAAGTGTCGATAGATTCAATTGATCATCGATAAATGCGATAGTGCTCTTACCCTTTTTATTATGCTTGTCCTGTTCCCCTCTGATATAGGTCTGCATCAAGGTGTTCACGAAGTCGATCTCCTTCGGTACCGCCTCTCCTATGGTGGTTATCGAAATGATATTGCTATCATCACTTTTAGGTGCCGCTGTAGTTTTGCCTTGATAATAAGAAGCCACATCCTCTTCACTAAATGGTATAAAGGAGTACTTCACATTCTTGTCGTAAGTGCTGCTGGGAGGAAATTCTATTCTGAAGTTAAGGAATGAGCTCCTGAACGGCTCACCGATCTTCATTGTTTTATCCAGATTCACTTTATCGATAAAATCATTCACAGGCTTTTGAGTGCCCGCATTGAACATTTGCACGTATTTTCCCTCTGCCTTAACTCGATAAGTCCCCTTGGAACGGTCCGGTATAACTTGAATAAAAACACCGGTGATCTGCAATCCGGTATCCAACCGGACGGTAAATGGCTTGTCATCATAAACTTCGTGCCTTAGAAAATTCTTTTCCTCGTAATAGGAAATACCGAAATCCAGTTGGCGTATAGTGTTCAGCATATTCGTGTAGGACATCAGGACACTGACCTGGTCGTCCAATCCATTGCTGCCCATCAGGTATGACGACCCTTTAAGGAACTCTTCATTGTTGCTTCCGAAGCTATTGCGCTTCGAGTCACTCATCAGCATCACTCCTGATACAGCAAACTCCTTGGCAGTGGTCTTAACATAGGCTATGGCCACTCCAACGGCAACAACGGTCACTATCAGGAAAAGCCACCATTTCCTGACCAGTTTATTAAATATGGCTCTGAGATCGATAGAGTCGTGTGATGCGTCGCTCATTTCACATTGCGAACTACGGAGATAACCACCGCGGCCGCGCTTATCGCGGCCAAAAAGATGCTGACCACCTCCAAATTCAAACGGGCAGGTTGAGCAGCCAATGAAGGGACATAGATGACATCGTTCGGAAGCATGTAATAATAATCGCTGCTCAGAATGTTCGTGCTGCCGATATCCATGTACAAGGCTTGGGTGCCTTGCTCGCTCTGCCTCATCAGGGTAATGTGCCGTTTGTCACCCAGGTCTGATGGCCCCCCAGCCAATGCAAGCGCTTCGAGCAAGGTGATCTGATTGTTGTAAACGATGTAGCTACCTGGCCGCTGTACGGCGCCCAATACACTGACACGGAAGCTCACCAACTTGAGGATCACTGTCGCATTGGCAAAGTATTCATTGATCTTGTTCTGAACCAGTTCCTGGGCCTCATCCACTGTAAGTCCCATCACTTTCACCTTCCCTACCGTAGGTAGCTGGACATTGCCCGACTTGTCTATCGAAAATCCGTTCACGTAAAGTGATGCCTCATTCAATGAGACGCCAGCATTTGTATTCTCCACATTGAAGAGTTTAGTATTGGCGTCATCCAATCCTAATACACGTATGCTCAATACATCGTTGACCTGGATCCTGTATTCAAATTTCTTGTTCGGAAAAAGCTTGGACGTATTGTTCAAAGAACCATCATGCAGATAGTTGATGCTGCGTTTGCTAACGCAGGAGCCGACCAAGGTCACGGCTGCAAGAATGAACAAGAGCTGCTTAAACTTCATCTTAGGTTCAAAAAGTGATGCTCATGTCAACTCATGTGGACCAACCAAGTCCTATAGAACGAAAAGACCGGATCAGGCCTTTAGAAAATGACATTGAAGTGGACTTTAACTGACTCAACATAGGCCTGCTATCGAATACGTGCAACATGCATTAGCCATTCTTCGCAAAGGAATCAATCTGTCCACCGATTCAAAACTACAGTCACGGCATACTCATGGGTGGCATCGCTGAGTCGGATGATGTACAGTCCATCTGGATATTGGCCCAATTCGATTGGGGAATCCTCATTCTTGATGCTACCATCTGCGATACTACGACCAAGCGAATCGAAAATCCTATAGTTCGCCCCACTGGAAAAGCCGGCACCAACAATATGCACCCGGCCGTTCGAAGGATTCGGATACACAGCGACATGGGTGAACGATGGACCAAATCTCACCGAGCCATCATTATTGCATCCTTCGGGCTCCCCGTTCTGCGAGCCGAATAACTCGGCATACGCGGCTCCCCAGTCCGAGATATTATTCATGATCATTGGCGCGTCATAGCTGCACGGAATTCCACACATGGCGGATTTAAAAAAACAGCAGGAACGACTCACAATGAACTGTGTACGGGCTAAACGAGCAGCAGTAGCTTGAGGGCCAGGAGGAAGGTCAGAATCCAACCAAACATATCTATGCAGTGCATCTGGATCAGTATAAAGCTGTGCGGGAAATCCATACTTCCTTCGAAGTTCGAACATTTTTGCGGAGCCAAAACCGTCCGGATAGTTATTGCATTCATAAGGAGGGCCAACGTATGGAGGAAAAATATGATCATAACCGCCATAAAATCCTATAAATGCAGTCTGGTCAGATGTTGTATCTCCAGTATCCGGACCATCATGTGGGTCCATTAACTCCTCTCCTGATAGCCCGCCCCAACAATCCATAACACCTTTGTATGAATATTCTCCTTGGTAGTAGCCGGCGGAGCTAGGAGGCGGTTGACAAGGGATAGGGTCATATCGCATATCACATGGACTCCCTATCAAAGGAGGGTTATTACCAAACAAGGACTGCCAATATTCCTGCAATTCCCCGGGTTTTGCATACCCAAGGTGCACGGCAAGTGCACCTCCTGCACTGGGCCCACCACAGAACAATGCATCTTTGTCGATCGGGAAATTAATACTATCTCCGAGCACATAGCGAACGGCCAGATCGGCATCCATTGCTGCGCGTATCACAGCCCTTAATTGCGTTGAATAGTCGCCACCACAAGGGTCGTCTGTTTCCGAGTGATTGTCATCACTATTTATCAAGCCATCGCCGTTGACATCCCATCCTAATCTATAGTCAATTGTCAAAACGATCATTCCACGCTTCACATATTGTTCCGGCCATTGGAACATGACATGGTTCCCGGAAGTGAAACCACCTCCGGGGAGCATGATGATCATCGGAAATCGCGCAGGCATCTCAACTCCGGCAGCCATTACCGTTGGCACATAGACGCTCATCAACAATTCAGGACCCGGAGTTGGGCATGAGGAATTCACGCATTCCGCAAAAGGTATTGTGCTCGTGGTCCATTCCTTGACCACTGTCCTATCGGTCATGATCGGAGAATCACAAAGATTTGACTGGGCCTGTCCAGAAACGGTCGCGCTACAGCCGATGACCGCAATCACCACAAACTTCATGATCTTCGACACCCCCATATTCAATTTTGGAATTGCCCGGTAAAGCAACACAATGTACGTCATGGGGCATCAACTAGACCGTTGAGATGTGGAACGGCTTCATTGTTACGTAGATTGTCAACACTTGTTCCACATTGCGCCGAAGCAGGTTCCAGCTTGGGAAGGCTACGCAGGACCACGACAATGATCTCATAGTCAGCAAACTGCTGATTATCCAAAGTAGCCCGTAGGGGAATCGAACCCCTGTTACCAGGATGAAAACCTGGCGTCCTAACCCCTAGACGAACGGGCCATAATGTCAAACCGCACTATCAGATCCCCTAAAGGTGACCGTTGGCGGGGCGCAAAAATAGACAGTTCCGTGATCCCTCCAAATCCAATCAGGTCGGATCTTCGGAATCGGCTTGAAACCGGAAGCCAAGGCGCTTCCCCGTGCTCAGTAGGGAATTGGTATTCAGCTGCTTCATTTCCTCCACTGTCACCTGTTTGACCTGGTCGTAAGGTGGCGCGAGGAGATCGAAGTCCAGCACGTAAAGCACAACGGACCGGGCGACATCCACAAGCCTTGACCTGTTCAGCACGTCATTGGGAAGGTCATTATACAGGAAGCCTAGTTGGCGCTTGCCTTGGAGAAAGAAATGCCCATCCTTGTTCAGGAAGAGCCGCGCGACCAAATATCCAAGATCGCGTTCCCTGTCGAATTTGAACGAGTCGGAGAGGAAGTTATAGATGTTCACGACGCCGAAGTATCCGCGCAGTTCGTCCTCCTCGAGATATCCGGTTTTCCACTGGCTGTGACTTTGGTCAAGCTTGAACACATTGGTGTGCATGTGAAAGATGATCGTGTCTCCGGCAACTTTCAATTGAGCGACCAGATCACCTAGATCCTCGAACTGAGCATGCAACCGGGGATCATTTTCCTCAAGAGATGCTTCCACGTTCTCAGCAAGTTCCTTCAGCACTTCCTTCAATTCCCCAAAGACCTCCTTGCTTTTGGCGAAGACGTCCTGCTTCATACCTGACTTCACCAGCATGAATTGGAGGATCAGCTCGAGCTGTTCCTTCGACGTAGTTGATCTGACCCTCGGTCCCATCAGTATGCTCTTGCGAAAATGACCCGCTGCGCACTCGGCCTCCCTGTGACCATGCATACACCCGGTTTGACTTGGCCTAGGATGGGTATACAGCGAATGGTTGCCTTGGTCTCGATCTTCACGCGCTCCTCGGTCTCGGGCGTACCATCCCAGTGGGCCATAACGAAGCCTCCTTTCTCGATCAGTGACTTAAACTCGTCATAGCTGTCTGCGGTATGCGTGCCTTCTTCACGCATAGTAAGTGCTTTGCGATAAAGATTATCCTGTATCGCCTGCAGTAAGTGTTCAACCTTGTCGGCGATGCCGGAGGCCTGCATCACTTGTTTTTCCAAAGTATCGCGTCGGGCCACTTCCACTGTGCCATTCTCCATGTCACGCGGTCCCACTGCAATGCGCACAGGGTAACCCTTGAACTCGTATTCAGCGAACTTCCATCCAGGTTTGCGCTTATCGTCGTTATCATATTTCACGGTGATCCCCTTTGCCTTTAATGCAGCCACTATCGGTGCGACATAGGCATCGATGGCCGCGAGCTGCTCCCCGTTCTTGGCGATCGGCACTATGGCCACCTGCACCGGGGCGAGCTTCGGCGGAAGCACAAGCCCATGATCATCACTATGGGTCATGATCAAAGCTCCCATCAAGCGCGTGCTTACACCCCAGCTGGATGCCCATACATGCTCCTGCTGGTTGTCCTTGTTGGTGAGGCCGGATTTATTGACGAGTTGAATGCGATATT
>JBEPUG010000113.1:0-11544 GCA_041691695.1 Flavobacteriales bacterium | reverse complement strand
ACAGATTATACCCTCGTGATGCACGATGGCTATGGCGACGGATGGAACGGCGGGCACCTGGACGTGCTGGTGAACGATTCGCTGATCGGCACCTTCGCCGCTGCAGGCACTGGATCGGATGTTACGTTCTCGATCTGCGACGGCCAATCGCTTCAACTGGTCTATCACCCGGGGGATTATGAAGCGGAGAACACGTATCACATTTTCGACCCGGTCGGTAACGTGGTCTTCGCGGATGGCCCAAGTCCGGCGGCGGACACGGTGTTCACCGGAACCGGAAATTGCGATGCGATCGTATTGCCGGGCACCGTTCCCTGCGCGGCCCTGCCGATCGACACGGTGGATTGCATCACAGTGGACAACACGGGGATCAGTGGCTCTGGTATCGATCCCGGTTGCGCAGGCTATGTAGGCGGCGACCTCTGGTACCAGCTGACGGTGCCACTTTCAGGGAACGTCATGGTGACCACCTCCGATGTAGGCGGCCTTACCGACACGGGCCTTTCACTCTGGACCGGCACCTCGTGCGTGAACCTCACCGACCAGGCTTGCGACGATGATGGCGGAGCAGGCACATACTCACAGGCTTCCCTCTACGACCTGCCTCCCGGACAAACGTTGTACATACAGGTCTTCGGATACGGCGGCGCTGTTGGTGCTTTCCAACTCTGCGTCACGGACCTCGGTCAGGTGCATTTGGACAGTACGGAGATCCCCTTGGTGAAGATCAACACCCTTGGGCAGACCATTCCAGACGGCACCAAGATCGACGCTTTGATGCAGATCAGCTACAACGGTCCGGACAGCGAGACCTATGTGAATGACCCTGCGAACGAGTATGATGGCCATGTCGGCATCGAGGTGCGCGGCGCCTCGTCCTCGGGCTATCCGCAGGAGCCTTATGGTTTCGAGACACGCACCGCTGACGGTCAGAACAATAATGTGTCGATCCTCGGTATGCCTGCTGAAAATGACTGGGTATTGATCTCCAACTACAACGACCGTTCCTTGGTGCGGAATCAACTGGCCGCCCACATCGCGCAGGGCATGGGAGATTACGCGCCGCGCTCCTTCCTCTGCGAGGTCCTTTTGGACAGCAACTACCGCGGCATCTATGTGCTCGGCGAGAAGATCAAGCGCGACCACGGCCGTGTCAACATCGCCAAGTTGGATCCCAACGAGAACAGCGGCGATGACCTCACCGGCGGATACATCCTGCAGCAGAACTACTGGACCCCGGACAACAGCTTCGAATCCAACTATTCCCCGATAGGCCACCCGGAAGACGATGTCCATTTTCTCTATGAATACCCCAAGTCGGATGACATCTCTGCTCCGCAGAAGACCTATATCGCATCATACGTGGACAGCTTGGAGACCGCACTATACAGCCCTCAATTCGCGGATCCTGAAGTGGGCTATCGCAAATACTTGGACGTGCACTCTTTCATCGACTACTTCCTGGTGAACGAGGTTTCGCGGAATGCCGACGGTTTCAAGAAGAGCAAGTTCTACAACAAGGACAAGGACTCCAATGGTGGTAAGCTGAAGGCCGGTCCCGTATGGGATTTCGATTGGGCTTGGAAGATCATCTATGGCTGTTTCACCTCCGATGCCATCGACGGTTCCGGCTGGTGCTACCAAGTGAATGACTGCGACCCGGACAACTATTCCTGCGGCTGGTACATCCGCATGCTGCAGGACAGCAGCTTCGCGAACGAATTGCGCTGCACCTATGATGACTACCGCACCAACGTGCTGGACACCATTCAGATGTTCTCCTTCATCGACAGTGTCGCAGAACGCGTGCAGTATGCGCAAGCGCGGCATTTCCAGAAGTGGCCCATACTCGGAGTGAGCGGACCAGCACCGGAGGTGAACCCTGTGGCCACCACCTATGCCGGTGAGATCGATACGCTGAAGGCTTGGATCGTAACGCGGCTCGCGTGGCTGGATCAGAACATCCCGGGGATCTGCTCCACGGTCTCCGTACATGAAGCTCCGATGGCGGCCGGTCTGCGCTGCTATCCGAATCCGAGCTCCGGCCTGTTCCATTTCGAAGGATTGCCGGTTGGCGATGGGCCGCTCACACTGTCTATCCAAGATGTGACCGGGCGCGTGATCGATCAGATAGTGCTACCGGTCGGCACCGTCTCCACGGATCGAACGATCCGCACAAGCGGTAGTTACTTCTTCACGGTGGAAGGGCAGGGGCGCACACTTCAGCAAGGGAAGCTGATCGTGTATTGACCGGGCCGAAGGACGTGAATGACATCCGTGCATCCGTACAGTTCTCCAAAACGAGATCTGCGGAGGTCGTCCATGCGCCACCCCTACCTTTGGCGACATGTTGGACAAAGAGGCGCGTGCCCGCTTGGAGAAGGCACTGGATCAGGTGCATGAATGGCCTTCGGTCTACATGTTCAAATTCATCTTCGAACCGGAAAAGGATCGCTTGGACGCGGTACTCGCGTTGTTTCCGCCAGAGGCCGAGGTACTGCGCAAATACAGCAAGGCGGGCAAATACCTCAGTCTCACTGCCAAGGAGGTGATGATGAACGCGGAAGAAGTGCTGTCCCGATACGACAAGGCATCCGAGATCAAGGGTGTGATGGTCCTTTAGGAAGATGCTTGCGAATATTCGGCTCACCTTATTGATCTCCCTCACCATCTTGGTGCTGGTGCTGCTCTTCAGATGGTTCAAGCGCAGGGTGCTGCTACATGACCTGCCCACGCCGCTCCATGCGGAATTGGTATCCGTGGAAGTAATGTACCACCCTTCGGTATTGCGCGTTGAAGTAAAGATGCCCCGCAAGGAGGAACTCTTCCCCGCCATGCTCAGTAACGTGCACGCCCCATTGCACAGCTGGTCCGCCGTGGTGGTGGACGAAGGTCGCCACGTACTGGAACTCCCATTGGAAGCACACGAGGAAGGCAACTATTACTTCGAATTGGCCACTTCCAGCCAACGCACCGAAAGGCGATTCAGCTTGCGGACCTCCTGATGAGGCAATGCATTGCCATTGGTCTCATCGTACTGCTCTCGCCCGCGACCGTGATGGCGCAGCGACTCCCCGAGGTCGAGCCCACGGTACAGGGATTCGTCTTCCTGCCGCTGGCCCTAAGTAACCCGATATTCAACGACCTTACCGGCGTGCTCGGTCAAGTGGACGGTTCCTTTCAACTTCCCGTCTACAAAGGTCTTGGAGTAGGAGTGGGGATAGATGCGTCATTCTACCAATTGAACGAGCACGGCTTAGCAGTTGGAGAAACCCCGGGATCGGTATCAAGACTCCTGTACTATGGCAAAGTGAACTGGACGGCCTACACCGGTCCTCAGACCTTCTATGAACTGAGCGCCAAGTTTGGCCAAAGCACATGGAATTGGGATTGTACCACCTGTACGTCCAATGAAAAACAGCCCGGCTTCCACTGGGGACTTAACGCGACCTATTTCGTCCACGCCACGGACAACCTTGCGTTCGGACTTTCCTTGGGTTATGAGGCTGATGGCACCAGCTTCGGCCCTGAAGTGATCGGCTTGGAGAATTTCCCTGGAAGAACGGATACAGGAGGACCGTATCACTTCATTACGGTCGGACTAGGATTCAGCACCGCCTTCGCAAAGTCGGACGCGGGAATGTGGTAAAGGCATTACCAAGCCTTCCCATACCGGTACATCAGGGTATGTGAGCGAAAACTTAAGCTTCGGCCGCACTCCGAATGGCTGGTCGATCACGCACCGGATCTCTTTAGAAATATCTGCGTTTGGCCCTGCATAGCGGGCAAAGGGGTGGAATTGAGACATCCCACCAGCAGATCGGGGAGAGATCGGGACAACATACATCTGGTCCCTTATCGTGTTGGCCCACGGATCATGCATGCTCGACGGCAGACCGATCCAGCGTCGTCGCTTTAAGTGAGCCGTTCGTCGGATCTATGGGTCAGGGCACACCGGAGATGTCCAACTGGCATGTGATTGGTCATTCGCTTGGAAACCTCAAAACCCCAAGGAACATGAAATACCTGATGACCGCCGCGGCCTTGTGCCTCGGAATGATGACCGCGAAAGCTCAAACTGAGCAGACCGCTCCAATGGCGCCTGCAACCCATAATTGCTTGGCCTCAACGACCGACAAGGATTGGGCAAGTCTGGATCTGACCGCGGAACAGAAGACCAAGGTCAAGAATATCAAGGAAGAGTGCATGAAGGCTTCGGATAAGATGAAGGCTGATAACACGGACACCAAGACCTCGCCTATGATGGATAAGTATGAGAGCGAGGTGAAGGCAGTACTCACCCCGGCTCAATATGACAAGTGGGTAAAGTGGTGCTCGACCCGCGCTGATAAGAAGATGGACGACAAGAAGTCCATGGAGAAGTCGAACTGATCCGATCGACTTTTAGCTAGTGGACCCTGCCTTTTGGTGGGGTCTACTTCTTTGACACCTATTGCTCCTCCGCGTGGTGATCATTCCACGGATCGGGCAATGGATGCACCGCCGCATTTTGAAAGCCCCGCGTACCGCTAGGGATCCATGTTCGGCCTAAAGATGGTAGGGTCTCCGGAAACGACCCATCATGCACGCCAAGGAACAATCGGAACAGGTCCATGAGATCCACGATCTGCTTGCCGACAGCCGCAAGGAGTATGAATCCGCCTCACACCGCATACCGGACCAACGCGTGAAACAGCTGCTTCAAACCGTAAGTCGGGAAAGGGTAGGTCTGGAGGAGGAACTGGCGAAAGACCTACGCCAACATGATCCGGCGAGCAAGGTGGGTAACGGAACGGTGGCGGGTGATGTGCATCGTACACTGCTCACATTGCGTGATGCATTGAACAGCACCAGCGAGGTGAACGTGCTTGTGGAGATGGAGCGTCAAGAGTCCGATCTGCTTGGGCATTATGATACAGTGCTGGATTCTCCTGACCTGGATGAATTCACCCGTGCTACGCTGACACGCCAGCATGCGGAGATCGAGAAGAACGTTACCAAGGTGCACGACCTTCGGCGACAACTCGAAAATGCAAAGCACTGATGAGGCTAAGCTGAACGAAGCGAACGACGATGAACAGAACAATTGGTTTTGCAATGCTGGTGGTCGGTGTACTTTTCATCCTCTCAGGTGTGCTGAACGTTGTGAACTCCAGCGTCGCAGTTTGGAATGCGGTCTGCAGCCTCGATCCAGTGCTCTTTGCGGGAGGAGGGCTCGGCTTACTTGTGGTGGGCTTCCTCCTTATGAGCGATGTGCACTTGGCTCCTCCAGGCAGTTTGATGGTGAGGCGGGGGAAGTCACAATCCTAAGGGATCGGCTAGTCCGGCTGAGAGCAGGCTGTTCCTTGTTTGCATTCCAATAAGTGCAAATCAGGGAGCGTTGCGTTCGTTCGCAACACTATATTGAGCTTCCGCGATCGCCGAAAACCTCGTCGATCATGGCCGCTCGATCAGCCATGTCCTTAAGTCAATTCCATCCGGCCGTCCGTACTTGGTTCGAGCGCAACTTCCCCAAGCCCACAGAGGTGCAGGCGAAGGCATGGCCCGCCATCGCCAGCGGGAAGAACGTGCTGGTGGCCGCACCGACGGGGAGCGGCAAGACGCTCACCGCATTCCTCTGGGCCATAGATGAGCTGGTGCGCGAAGGCATCGGCGGTTGCTTGGATGATAGCCTGCATGTCCTCTACATCTCGCCGCTGAAGGCGTTGAGCAATGACATTGAGAAGAACCTGCGTGCACCGTTGCGCGGGATCCGATCCATACTCAAGGAACAGTGTCTGCCGGAAGTGGAGATCAACGCGCAGGTGCGCACTGGCGATACCACGGCGAAGGAGCGGGCGGCGATGAAGAACAAGCCGCCGCACATCCTCGTTACCACACCGGAATCGCTTTACGTGCTGCTCACCAGCGCTGGCGGCAGGCGCATGCTGGGCAACGTCCGAACGGTGATCGTCGACGAGGTACACGCCATGATCGGCGACAAGCGCGGCTCGCACCTCAGCCTTTCGCTGGAACGACTTGATCACCTATTGCGAAAACCCGCCACGCGCATCGGCCTCAGCGCCACGCAGCGGCCCATTGAATTGACCGCGCGCTTCCTTGTGGGCAACAAGCACCTGAACAGCGACGGCACGCCGCAATGCATCATCATTGATGCGGGCCACAAGCGCCGCATGGATCTCGCCATCGAACTGCCCGGCGCGCCGCTCGGGGCTGTCATGGCGAACGAGGTGTGGGAGGAGGTCTACGAGAAACTGGTGAAGCTGATCAGCGAGCATAAGACGACCCTGATCTTCGTGAACCAACGGCGCATGTGTGAACGCTTGGCGTTCAACTTGCGGGAACGCTTGGGCCAGGAATTGGTGGGCGCGCACCACGGCAGTCTATCACGCGACCAGCGGCTGCTCGCGGAGGACAACCTGAAGAGCGGGAGATACAAAGCCCTAGTGGCCACCGCAAGCTTGGAGCTCGGCATCGACATTGGCGACATCGATCTGGTCTGCCAGATCGGGAACACCTTCAGTATCGCGGCCTTTTTGCAGCGCGTGGGCCGCAGCGGGCACAGCATCAACGGTTTGCCGAAAGGGAGGTTGTTCCCACTTTCGCGCGATGAAATGGTGGAGAGCGTAGCGCTTTTCGATGCCATCCGCCGAAATGAGCTGGATGCCATCGTAATGCCTGAAAAGCCGATGGACATCCTCTCACAGCAGATCGTGGCGGAGGTGGCCAGCGACGAGATCCCGGAGAGCGAACTCTACGGCGTGATGCTTGGCGCATATCCATTCCGGGAACTGAAACGAGAGGAGTTCGACGCAACGGTGAAGATGCTCTCGGACGGCTTCACCACACGGCGCGGTAAGCGCGGCGCGAACATCCATCGGGACATCATAACCGGCCGGCTGCGCGCGCGGAAAGGTGCTCGGCAGCAGGCCATCATGTGCGGTGGATCCATCCCGGACCTGTTCGACTACGACGTGGTCGCGGAGCCGGAGAACGTTTTCATCGGATCGCTGAACGAGGACTTCGCCATTGAAAGCCTGCCCGGTGATGTATTTCAACTCGGCAACAGCACGTGGCGCATCCTCGGTGTCAGCGAAAGCAAGGTGCGGGTGATGGACGCTGAAGGTGCGCCTCCATCCATGCCGTTCTGGCTCGGCGAGGCACCCGGCCGCACTAAGGAAATGAGCATCGCGGTCTCGCGCCTTCGGGAGGAGATCGCACAACGTGCTGGCACTCCTTCCGAGGACGATACCGATGAAAGTTGGAAGCAACCTTCCATCGATTGGCTGATGAACGAAGTGCATGTGGACGAGCGCACAGCGGACCAAGTGGCCGAGCATCTCATCCTTTCGCAGATCGCGCTCGGCGCCATGCCCACGCGCGAACGCTTGGTAATGGAACGCTTCTTCGACGAGGCCGGGGACATGCACCTCGTGATCCATGCACCCTTCGGAGCGCGCATGAACCGTGGCTGGGGATTGGCGCTGCGGAAGCGCTTCTGCCGCAACTTCAACTTCGAGCTACAGGCCGCCGCCACCGAGGATGCCATCATCCTGTCGCTCGGCAGCACACATAGCTTCGCGCTGGAGGACGTGTGGAAATACCTGAGCCCGAAGACCGTTACCGACGTACTTGTGCAAGCCTTGTTGGACGCACCGATGTTCGGCACCCGCTTTCGCTGGAACGCCACACGCGCACTGGCCGTGCAACGCCGCTGGTTCGACAAGCGCGTGCCGCCGCAGTTGCAGCGCATGCAGAGCGAGGACCTTGTCGCGCTCGTCTTCCCGGACCAGCTCGCTTGCCTGGAGAACATCGTCGGGGAGCGTGAAGTGCCCGATCATCCGCTGGTGCAACAGACCATCCACGACTGCCTTACCGAGGCCATGGACATCGAAGGCTTGGTGGAAGTGTTGTCGCAGATCGCGAATGGCGAGTTGGAACTGATCGCCTGTGATCTGCGGGAACCATCGCCATTCTCGCACGAGATCATCAATGCGCGGCCTTACGCCTTCTTGGATCCCGCACCGCTGGAGGAACGCCGCACACGCGCCATCCGCACGCGCCACGCGCTGGACCCCGCCACCGCCAAGGATCTCGGTAAGCTTGATGGCAACGCGGTGCGCATGGTCCGCGAGGAGGCGTGGCCGGGTGCTTCGGATGACGACGAACTGTATGACGCACTCGTGCAATGCGGCGTGTTGGCCGAAGAGGAAGGGAAGGCCCACGGCTGGGACCATTTCTTCGACGACCTGCAACGGCAAGGCAGGGCGGTGGCGATCACGCGGGAAGGAAAGCCGGTGCTGTGGTGTGCGTTGGAACGTTTGCCGCAAGTGCTGGCTGTGATCGGTGCTGCGGAGTACGAGCCTTTGGTGGCAATGACCGACGCCGTGGCCCAAGCACACGACCTGGAACGCCCGCTTATCGACCTGATGCGCGGCCGCATGGAAGTGGAAGGTCCGGCCACCAGTGAGGACCTCGGCGATCGACTCGGCGTTGAAGCATCGCAGATTGAAGGCGCGATGCTTCACTTGGAAGCGGACGGCATGGTCTTCCGCGGCTACTTCGATCCCGATGTGGACGACCAGCAATGGTGCGAACGCAGGCTGCTGGCGCGGATCCATCGCTACACGTTGCAGAAGCTGCGTCGCGAGGTGGAACCGGTATCGCCAGCGGCGTTCATGCGTTTCCTGTTCGATTGGCACGGCATCGGTCAAAGCGAATTGAACGAAGGCCCTCAAGCATTACAGGCAGTGATCGAAAAGCTGCAAGGCGCGGAAGCTCCGGCAGTGGCTTGGGAAAGTGACATCTTCCCGACGCGGCTGCCCGGCTACGCACCGGAATGGATGGACCAGCTCTGCTTCAGCGGGCAGGTGGCCTGGGGCCGCTTCACGCCCTACATGGGCGATGCGGGCGCACCGTCATCGCTGCGTAACGCACCGTTGAGCATCTGCTTGCGCGCACAATTGCCGCTGTTCGTCGTGGCACCGGTGGAGGAGGAAGAGATGGGCGAACCTGCACAGCAAGTGCTGTCGGCGTTGCGCGATCGGGGCGCGCTCTTCCACACCGATCTACTGAAGCATTGCAAGCTGATGCCGATCCAAGTGGAGCAAGGTCTGGCCGAATTGGTGGCAAAAGGCCGCATCAGCGCGGATGGATTTACCGGGCTTCGTGCATTGCTGGTGCCTGCGGGAAAGCGTTCAGCCTTGAAGGAACGGCGTGCGCGACGCAGCTCCGCGATGCCCTTCAGCCTGGAGCAGGCCGGACGTTGGTGGCTCTTCGATGCACCGCCGGAAGCGAATAAGGAAGCCGAACGTGAGCGCATTGAGGAACTCACGCGAACGTTGTTGCTGCGCTACGGCGTGATCTTCAGGAAGCTCGTGCAACGCGAACGCACTGCACCGCCATGGCGTGAAATGCTGCTCGTGCTGCGGCGCCTGGAGGACCGCGGTGAAATGCGTGGCGGACGATTCGTCAGCGGAGTGTGGGGCGAGCAGTTCGCATTGCCGAACGCCATTCCGTTGCTGCGCGCTCAACAAAAGCAGGCCCAAGCACCGGACGTATTACCCGATGGCGATGCAGGGCTCGTCACCATCAGCGCCGCCGATCCGCTCAACCTCACCGGTGTGATCACCCCCGGCGAGCGTATCGCATCGCGCAACAGCGAGCGCATCCTCTACCGCAACGGTGCGCCCGTAGCGGTGTACGACGGTGATGAACTTCGCTGGCTGCAACGCACTGCCGAGGTCGCACCCGTGGAAACGGCACGCACCATCGAGCGCATGCGCCGTGTGGTTCCGCCGAAGATGCGGGCGTTCTATGGAAAGGGGATCGGCTAGAGCTTTACCTCCTTACTGCTTCACGATGCGCAAGGGGCGAATGATCCTGATCGTATTCCGCAGCAAGTAAATGCCTGCTGGCAGATCGCTGAGATCAACGTCCATTTCGGATGCACCGGTGCCATTCCAATTTCTTACTGTGCGTCCATCCATGCTCTCGAGCAGGAACCGTGTGTTCGCATCGATCCTATTGCCAAGCGTCAAGGTCAAGCGTCCGGTAGTGGGGTTGGGACTGGCGCTGAATGCAGTACCTTTTTCGTTGTTCGCAATGGACGTGCTGGTCGTCACATCGAGTGTGAAGTCATCGAAGCTGCCATACTGATAACTGCCGCAGGGTCCGAAGCCGTTGGTGCTGCCATTGGAATATCCATCTGAACCCCAAGCTCCTACAATCCGCATGCGATATTGCCCGGGCACTGTGCCGTCAGGAACGCCGATATTGAAGGCATAGGTACTGCTCGGGTCACCGCCAGCATACATGTGATAAACGCTCTCCGTGGAGTCGAACGAACTGCTTTGGTCCCAATCCACCCAAACGGCACAGCCCGCCCAAACTCCGGTTGTCACGGTCATGGGTATACTATCGGTAGGTGTAACCTCCGCCACCGTGGCGGTCTGGTCCGTACTGTAGCAATCCGAGGAGGTCCAATTCACGGAACTTCCGATCGTAGCGGAGATCACACGCCAAGTGGCACACCCATTGGCGAACGTTGGTGAACAGTACTGCGCGTTCACGCTGAATGAAGCGAACACGACCGAAGCGAGCAATGCGGAAAGACGGTTCATGAGGATGGGTTTTAAGGTTCTTCGACCAATCGTCGGCAATTGACGATCGAATATATCACGAACGCGGGCCAAGGTGTTAGGTGGCTTTGGTCTGGCGAATGATGCGGTCCCGTTGGCGGAAGACGATCAGTAACGAAGAACGGCGCTACTTCGGGCTCTTCAGAAACCTCCTTGATGATCCGGGTCAACGGGCCTGCTGCCAGATGCGCCACGCCTCTTCGGCCTGGGCGGTCAACATGCCGATCCCACCGATGGTCTTCGCGCCGTGTTCTTCGCCGTGCTTCAGAAAGACCGTCTTCTCGGGGTTGTAGACGAGGTCGATCAACGCGTGCTTGCTGGTAAGTGCGGAATAGGGAAGGGGCGGCGCATCGGCGACATCCGGGAACATCCCCAACGGTGTGGTGTTGATGATGAGCCTGCAGACGCGCACCACCGTCGGGTCGAGCAGGTCCCAGGTGAGGTCGCCGCGCTCCCGGCTGCGACTTACGATGCGGAAGCGGATGTTCAATTCGCGCAGCACGAAGGCCACCGCACGGCTCGCGCCACCGCTGCCCAATACCAATGCGCGGGTGCGGATGTCGCTGCCCTTGTCCGCCAAGCCGCCGACGATGGGCGTGAGCAGAGTTCGAAAACCTTGGACGTCGGTGTTGTATCCTGTCGTCCGGCCGTCGCGGATCACGATAGTGTTCACTGCGCCCACTGCGGCCGCCAAGGGATCGAGATCGTCGAGATACGGGATCACCGTTTCCTTGTAAGGGATGGTGACGTTCAATCCACGGAGGTCCGGCGTATCGCGAAGCAGCGCAGGGAACTGAACGATCACATCGAGTTCGTAGAGTTCGTAGCGATGGTCCTTCAGCCCTTCGGTGGCGAACTTCCGCGTGAAGTGCTCCTTGCTGAAGCTGTGGCCGAGCGGTCGTCC
>JBEPUG010000112.1:0-11679 GCA_041691695.1 Flavobacteriales bacterium | reverse complement strand
GGCGTGAAATCCGCTTGGCAACCGAAATTCACATAGCTCACCACCGGGTCACCAGGCCAAGTGAAGTCCGCTGTGGCCCCATCATTCTCCGCGCTGCTTCCGCCGTAAGTGCCGTAGATGTTGGTCAATTGCCCCGCATCGTAGGTGGCCGTATCGCCGCAGCCACTGCTGGTGAGGCCTATGCGCAGCCAACGCAATGTCGGTGCCGCAGGCGTGGTGGTCACCGGCTGTCCAATGAGGTCGATGTTGTTCCGAAAATGATCTTGCGAATTACCGGGGTTCTGATAGATGATGTAGAGCGTGTCATTCAACGCCGCGAAGGAATTCGCCTCCACGCAGATCTGCGTGGAAGTGACAAAAATGACACGGCGTCCTGCCGGGATAATGCCACCAGGAGGCTCCAACAACTGACCACAGCCTTGTAGGCTGGCGTTCAATTGGGCGGTGATCGCCGCCGTGGTGCTATTTTGGGAAATGCCCAAGTAGGTGCTGCTGTAGAACTCGAACTGGAGGTCCGAGATCGCGATAGGGTCCGGTCCGGTGATGAAGCGCGCCATCTCATTCATCCCCTCGGTACTTCCCGCGCAAACGGTGTCGGACGAAGTGCACGCGTCCACCAGAATACTTTCGATCTCCAAGCATTTCGTTGGTACTTGGGCGTGAAGGGCGACCGTGCAACCGATCGAGAGGGAGAGAAGGATCAGGCTAGATTGACCCTTTCTTTCGCAATTGCGCGTGCGCCTCTGTCTGCTCATTAGGTGGATCTTCGCTCGACCCAGGTCCGGCGCAAAAGGCGCGGGAATTGGATCGTTTCATCGATACGAACTTATCGGTGCTGCGTTCGCCCTGAATGTCAGAATTGTTATGTTATCAACCGAAGGACATGGGAAGCGCGCCGGAAGTCCACGGCATTACCGGCAAAACGAGAACGGGGCACCGTTCCCGATGCCCCGCTCCGAAAATGGATCGAACTTCAGTTCAGCACCACCGCCACCTCCCCGATCGGAGGAACGTTAAGGATCTTCAATGCCTTGCTGTAACTGAGGATGGCATGCACCGTTTCCGGTTTGGGCTCACCAATGGAAGGCATTTTGACGAATTTGCGTGAAGGTCTCCGAAGTGTAGAGTGTGCCATTCGTGTGGATTTTGGGGAAGAACGCATCGGTGTCCGGGGTATTGCACGGCCTGATGAAAACAGCTCACCCACGAAAATGTTCTAGCCCACGCACGCACCATTTCTTCCCAAGGTGATAAAAACACGAACGCCGGCTTACGGGCCGACGTTCCTGGGGCAGGGTCCCTCGCGCGAAGGGATCAGGCCCTCTCAAGCTGCATCTGGTGCTGCTTGATAAGCTTGCGCATATTGATGAGCGCATAGCGCATGCGGCCCAAGGCCGTATTGATGCTCACATCGGTCTGCTCTGCTATTTCCTTGAAACTCATTCCCAAATAGGTGCGCATCACCACTACCTCGCGCTGCTCGGGAGGCAGGTGGTCGATCAGCTTGCGGACATCGGCATCGATCTGCGTGTTCACCATGCGTTCCTCGACATTCTTGTCTGTTTGGGAATGCGTGGCGAAAATGTCATAGTCCTCATTACCGCGCACCAGCGGCATCTTCTTGTTCCTGCGGAAATGGTCGATGACGAGATTGTGCGCGATGCGCATCACCCAAGGGAGAAACTTTCCCTCCTCATTATACTTCCCTGCCTTGAGGTGAAAGACCACCTTGATGAAGGCCTCTTGGAACAGGTCCTCCGTGATCTCGCGTTCCCTCACCATAAGGAAGATGTGCGACCATACTTTCCGCTTGTGGCGGGCAAGCAGGATCTCGAACGCGTGCTCTTCACCGCCGACATAGCGATGCACAAGTTCAATGTCTGTGGGTACCCCCGCCTTGGCAGGACCTGGAATGTTGGACAGCATGACCTTTACCGTGTTTGTCCGAAGAGGAACAAATGGAACTTCGGGGTAGAGGTCTAACTATGGGCTGTCCGTTTGGTTGCTTGAGCGGCCGGGGCCGATCGGGGGGGTGGGTGAACGAATGACAGACGCGTGGTGTTGTGTCAACGTTGCCTCTGCATTTGTTATTGTGCGGAGTGACACAACCTTTACGTCTGGACCAAATATAGCGGATCCCTGTCGATGCCGTCTATCGGAGTTAAATTTGCACTCCCATTTCCGCAGCCATCCCTACTCCCGTCAAACGTCCGAAAGCCAAGAAGGAGCCACATCTCCCGGAGATGCCCGTTTCCTCCAATGGTCACGTGAAGCCCACGCATCGCTCGCCCGGCTTCATCAGCGTGCAAGGTGCGCGTGTACACAACCTGAAGAACATCAGCGTGGACATCCCGCGCGGAAAGCTGGTGGTGATCACCGGCCTCAGCGGTAGCGGGAAGAGTTCCTTGGCCTTTGATACACTTTATGCAGAGGGCCAGCGGCGCTATGTGGTAAGCCTCAGCAGTTACGCCCGGCAGTTCCTCGGTCGCTTGGAGAAACCGGACGTGGACCGCATCACCGGCATTAGCCCCGCCATCGCCATCGAGCAGAAGGTGATGACGAGCAACCCGCGCAGCACCGTGGGCACCAGTACCGAGGTCTACGACCATCTCAAGCTGCTTTTCGCTCGAGTGGGTCACACCTTCAGTCCGGTAACGGGTCGCGAGGTGAAGCGCGATACGATCGAGGATGTCGTGGCCGGTGCCAATGCCTTTCCGAAGGACAGCATCGTGTTGTTGATGAGCCCGATCGAGCTTCCGGAAGGGCGCTCCTTGCGCGAACATCTGGATGTGCTGCAACAACAAGGCTTTGCGCGCGTGCACGATGGAAGCGCCGTGCGGCGCATCGAAGATCTGCTGATCGCAAAGAAGCTCGCCGACGGACCGTGGAGTCTCGTACTCGACCGCATCACCGTGGATCCCGGTAACAGCGAGACGGAAAGCCGTGTTGCGGATAGTGCGGAGACCGCCTTCTTCGAGGGGCAAGGCACCTGCATGCTCTTGGGCGAGGACGCGAATGGAAAGCCGCTGCAACGCAACTTCAGCGACCGTTTTGAATTGGACGGCATCACCTTCGAAGAACCCACTCCGAATTTCTTCAGCTTCAACGATCCTGTTGGTGCCTGCCCCCGTTGCGAAGGCTACGGCAATATCATCGGCATCGACGCTGACCTGGTGATACCGGACAAGACCCTTTCGCTCTATGATGATTGCGTGGCCCCTTGGCGCGGCGAAAAGCTGAGCGAGTGGAAGCGTGACTTCATCCGCGACGCGGCGAAACTCGATTTCCCGATCCATCGGCCCTACCGTGAATTGAACGAAGCCCAGCAACATCTGCTGTGGAAAGGCGCGCGTGGCGTTCACGGCATCGATGCCTTCTTCCAGTACTGCGAGCAGAAAAGCTACAAGATCCAGTATCGCGTGTTGGCCAGCCGCTATCGCGGAAAGACCACCTGCACGCTATGCCACGGCAGTCGTCTGAAGCCCGAGACGCGGCACGTAAAAGTGGCCGGGCACGACATCACCCAACTCGTGCGGCTGCCCATTACCGAATGCCTTGGTCTTTTCAAAACCATCGACCTCTCTCCTGCCGACCGCAAGATCGCGGAGCGCCTGCTGAAGGAGATCGTCAATCGCCTGCGCTACCTCGATGAAGTGGGCGTGGGCTACCTCACGCTCGACCGGCGCAGCAACACGCTGAGCGGCGGCGAGACCCAACGCATCGACCTCGCCACTTCGCTCGGCAGCAGCCTCGTGGGCAGCATGTACATTCTCGACGAGCCCAGCATCGGCCTGCATCCACGCGACACGAATCGCTTGATCGACGTGCTGAAGCAACTGCGCGACCTCGGCAACACGGTGATCGTGGTGGAGCATGATGAGGAAGTGATGCGCGCGGCGGAACACATCATCGACATGGGGCCGGAAGCGGGAACCCTCGGTGGCGAAGTGGTGTTCAGCGGCACGCACGATCAGCTGATGGCGAGCGATGGCCTCACTGCCAAATACCTCACCGGCCGCGAGAAGATCGCACGCCCCAAACGGCGGCGCACGGTGAAGGACACCATCATTGTGAAGGGCGCCAACGAGAACAACCTGAAGGACCTCGACGTGGCCTTTCCGCTGAACATGCTCACGGTGGTCACCGGTGTGAGCGGCAGCGGCAAGACCACGTTGGTGAAGCGCATCCTCTACCCTGCCGTGCGACGTGAATTGGAAGGCGGCGGCGGCGAACGCCCCGGTCAATTCAAGGAACTGGCGGGCGACATCAGTCGAGTGCAAGCGGTGGAGCTAGTGGACCAGAATCCCATCGGACGCTCTTCGCGCAGCAACCCGGTGACCTATGTGAAAGCGTGGGACGACATCCGCCAACTCTACAGTGAGCAGGAGATCGCCAAGATGCGCGGCTACAAGCCGGCGTACTTCAGTTTCAACGTGGACGGCGGGCGCTGCGAGGTCTGCCAAGGTGAAGGCGAGGTGCACATCGAGATGCAGTTCATGGCCGATATCAGCCTGAAGTGCGAAGCCTGCCACGGTAAGCGCTTCAAGGAGGAGATCCTCGACGTGAAATTCCAAGGCATGGACGTGGCGGAACTGCTCGACCTCACCGTGGACGACGCACTGGACTTCTTCAAGGCTCACGCAGAAAAGCAGCATGCTGTGAAGCGCATCGTGGAGAAGCTGCTGCCCTTGCAGGAAACAGGACTCGGCTACGTCAAGCTCGGCCAGAGCAGCAGCACACTATCCGGCGGCGAGGCGCAGCGCATCAAGCTCTCGTCCTTCCTCGGCAAGGGCCACGACGCGCAGCCCACGCTCTTCATCTTCGACGAGCCCACCACCGGTCTGCACTTCCACGACATCGCCAAATTGCTCAAGGCCTTGAACGCTTTGATCGAGAATGGCCACAGCGTGCTGGTGATCGAACACAACCTGGAAGTGATCGCCTGCGCGGACCATCTGATCGACCTCGGTCCGGAAGCCGGTGATGCCGGTGGGTCCATCGTGTTTGAAGGAACGCCCGAGGCTTTGGTCGAGACTGGCGTTGGGCATACCGCGCATTATTTGAAGGCGGTGCTGAAGCCTGAATAGTTCTTCGTTGTCAGTTCTCAGTTGTCAGGCTGCCGACGTGCCGCGACATTGATCGCGCAGTTGCATCAGGGTCAGGTGACATTTCTGGAACGGACCTGACAACGAACAACTGAGAACTGACAACTGGCCGTCACTCCTTCACGAAGCGCGCAGTGACTATTCTATCCAACAACCGGACCTGCACCACATAAACGCTCTGCTGCAGCCCTTCCACGGAGAGCGAAGAAACCGGAAGCGCGCCATGCATGACCGCACGACCTAGGCCGTCGTAGACGGTGAATTGACCCGCGGCCCCCTGCGGAATTCCTTGCAACAAGATACTCTCTTGCGAGGGGTTGGGCAGGACGCTCATCGCATCATGGCTGATCGTCCGGTCTTCGATGATCCCGACGGAGAGATCGCCTTCGCTGACCCCGTCGATGCGATAACCGATCAGGGTTTGTGTCCATGGGCCGATGTTGTCGACGGACTTCATGGTCAATCCCGCCCGCGTGTCGAAATGCACTTCACGATAGATATCGGAAACAGGGATGAGTGTGCAGCTTGCCGTGTCCATTTCGTCCCCTCCATTCGTAAGTGTAAAGCTGGTTATCGTATCCAGTTCGGAGGGGTCCACACTGCGAACGATCGGACCGGACATCCAAATGGCCGGAGCGACCTCCGTGTCATTTTGTACCGACCCGTATGTTCCTAGGACGAAGCCGTGCCCCAAGGTGAACTCATGGGTTGGGGCTGTGACCATGGCATTCAGATCGCGCTTGACATAGCGTTCGATCGAACCAAGGAGCTGGAGAATGCTTCCGTCACTTTGGTAGTAGGTCCTGTCGAAGGTATAGATCACCGAGTCCGGGGTGTTCACCACGGCGGTAATGCTGTCCGCCAAATACTCATACTGATCCGGCACACCGTACCAATCGGAACCTATAAGAACCTTCCATGCACGCAGATCACCGACGGAGAGATGGAAATAATCCGAGAAGCTTGGCTGCCGATAACCAGCAGTCACCGCCCCGACTTGTAAGCCTATCAGTTCCCGTGAGCCGAAGGGCGTGTATGAAGGATGGATCAAGAACTGTGAGAACGGGACGTAGTGCAGCAATCCACGGGACTTGCTCAACACGAACTGTTGATCGCTGATCGGTGCTTGTCCCGAGCTACTCCCGTTCGGCGTAAGGGAGAATATCTTCACGCTATCCGTAACGCCCATGAACGTGGACAGCCCCATACTGATGCAGGTGATCGTGATGGTAGTGTAGTCATTGCCCCAGTAGATGGAAACGACCGGCCAGCTTTGACCAACGGTTGCAAGCGGCAAGAAGTAAAAGGGCGATGTACTGCCCTCGGTCGTGTAGTAAACGGTGTCGTTCAGCGCCACCAAGGAATCGATGCCGTAGGAATAGGCCGGCCCGACGGAGGACTCGCCCTCCCAGGAAGTGCAGTCCGCGAACACCGACTTCTTGAATGCACTGTTGAAGTACATGGTTTGTGCATCACCGGACTGGTATACCGAATCCATCGTGAGGGTCTCCACAGATACCGGGTTCTGGGTGCTGTCCACATAAGCGGACCGCTGCCCCAGCGGGAACAATTCCCAATCCTGCGCGCTGGCGGGAAGCACTGCAAGAAGCAGCAACGAGAGGGTCAAGTGTTTGATGATGGGCGGTGGCTCCGGTGCAAGTTAAAGTAAGGACAGCACCTTGCTCCATTTCGCTGCCTAGGCTTTGATCATATCAACTGTTCATGGTTTTGGAAGCAACATTTCTTCGCGCCCTTTGCGATCTTTGCGATAGAACCCATCCCCGACCTTTGCCCCATGCCCATCGACCAGCACCACATCCAGGCCCTCAGCCAGCTGGAGTTCCATGCGCGGCAAGTGGTGGAAGGCTTCCTCGCCGGCCTGCACAAGAGTCCCTTCCACGGTTTCAGCGTGGAGTTCGCGGAGCACCGCGCCTACAACCCTGGCGAAAGCACACGCCACATCGACTGGAAGCTCTTCGCCCGCACGGACAAGCTCTTCATCAAGCGCTACGAGGAGGAAACGAACCTGCGCTGCCAACTGGTGATCGACGCCAGCAGCAGCATGTACTATCCGGAGACTTCCGAGAAGGCACCGAAGCAGTTCAATAAGATCGAGTTCGCCACCTACGCTTCCGCGGCCTTGATCACCCTGCTCCGCAAGCAGCGCGATGCCGTGGGGCTCACCGTCTTCGCAGATAACGTGCTCATCACCGAGGAGGCGCGCAGCAATGCCGTCCACCTGCGGCACCTGATGGCCAAGTTGGATGAACTCCTCAGCAGCACCGCGCCCACCAAGGACAGGCGCACCAACGCCGTGGAAGCTTTGCACGACATCGCGCGCAGAACGCACCGCCGCTCACTCGTCGTGCTCTTCAGCGACATGATGGACAACAGCGCGCACAGCGCCGACCTCTTCGATGCGCTGCAACACCTGCGCTACAACAAGCACGACGTGATCCTCTTCCACGTGGTGGACCGCAAGCACGAGCTGGAACTCGGCTTCGAGGACCGCCCTTACACCTTCGTGGATGTGGAGAGCGGCGCCCAGGTGAAGGCGCATGCGGCTGAAGTGCGCGCGGAATACAAAGCGGCCATGACGGCCTACTGGCACGAGCTGAAACTGAAGTGCGGCCAGTACCGGATCGAACTCGTGGAGGCGGACATCAATGCGGGCTTCGAGAACATTCTGTTGCAGTTCTTGCTGAAGCGGAGCCGACTGTACTGAATGAAGATCTTGTGTTGCGCATATTCTCCTTCCGGTTACATTTGCAGCCGCCTCGGCAAAAACCAAGGCGAAACGGTTCGGTAGTTCAGCTGGTTAGAATGCCGCCCTGTCACGGCGGAGGTCGCGGGTTCGAGTCCCGTCCGGACCGCAAAAAAGCCCCTCAATGAGGGGCTTTTTTCATTTAAGATCGATTGGAGGTGGATCATTACGTCCGCATAACGCGGCACCGCTACTCAACGAAAAGCCGCTGCGTGGTCCGATACGTATCGGACCGCTGTCCATTCATGCCCGATGCGCTGAAGACGTAAATTCCAGAGGCCAATTCAGGATAGGAGAACGAATGCACACCCTCAGCGTGCAATACGATCTCCTTTCCAGTGATGTCGAATAGCTGGGCACTTGCCATCTTCCCAGGACCGAACACCGTGATCCGGCGGGCCGACGCATCCACCGCGATGGACCACTTCACAACGTCCGGACCGTGGATGCCCATCCCTTCGCAATTGCCATAAACAAGGTCATGGCTTTTCACCGAGTTGACCGATAGGCCATACGTGGCATTATTCACGATGTCCTCACCATAGGGGGTAAGGCTGCTGGCCAGTCCGTTGGTACTCATCTGGCGCGCGCTGCAACCGTCATTGTCCCAACTCCAAGCCATCCAGCCGATATGCTCGTTAGTGCAGATATCCAACAGCGACGCATAATCCAAGGTGTACTGACAGAGGACGGAATCATCCTGTAGGTTCGCCACCTCACCGAAGATGAAAGGGATCCCCGATGCCAATGCATTGTCGACCTTGGCCTGCATTTGCACAGGGTCGTTGTTGGCGAAGGCGTACCAGTAGGCATGAGCGCTGAAGATCAAATTCCCCAGACTGTCCGCAGCTTCCAGCGTTGGACCCACATCGGCCAGCACATCGAGGTTCGTGCCGCAGTCCGGCGCATCGATCATGATCGGCACCGTCACGCCCGCGTTGCGCAGATTGGTCACGATGGTGGTATAGGTGTTTACATAGGTGGCCTGCGCCGCCACGGGATCGGCGTCGAAATCCACGAAAAGGCTTTCATTGGCCACATTGATGATGATGTTGCGGCTGTAGGCATTCAGCATGGCCATTATCGGCGATGAACTGTAGAAGTTCGACAAGATGAGCAACGATGCGGAGTCGTTCTGGCAGGTGAGGTCATGCAGTTCGATGATGGGGATCAGATCGTGCGTGATGCACGACGCCACCACGTTGTAGAGATTGGCAATGTTGCCGTAAGTGGTCTCCGGTGCCCCTGGAGTGGTCAGGAACATGTACCAAGGCAGGCGCACGCAGTTGGCTCCGGTGCTGGCGATCTCGGCGATCCACGATTGATCCGGCGAATAGCCCCAGTTGTAGGGCGCATAGTTGACGCCCTTGAGCGTAAGGGTATCGCCGCAAGGTCCAACGATGTAGCGCCCGGCCACATGGATGGTCTCTGTTTGTGCGGAAACGGTGGTGCCGGCAAGTGCGGCGGCAATGCAACAGGTGTATATCGCTCTATGCATGATGATGTGGTCTTGATGGTTTGTGGATGGGAAGGACGGGGCCTCTGAACGGATCGAAGGTGCGCATGGATACGAAGATCCGTGTCGCGGACGCCAAACGAGATCGCTTCGAGAAATAACGATGCCAGTAAGCGGAACACACATCGGTCTTCTTGCGATTCGGAAAATGTTATTAACAAATGTTTGGTACGTGGACATCCGAATTAGCTTAGTTGCATGAATGCCTGCATCCACTATACAATTGGGCCTTCAGGCCAACAAATCGCCTCCGGATCGAGAGGACGAATTCAATCGCTGGGTGAACTTGAATTGGCAATCGCCAGATGCAGATCAGGCAACTGGTCGGGAATGGCAATTCTTCCATCCCTGCAGTATCTATTCCTCTGCCTCGGCATTTTGGTCGTTTCGTCGGCCTTTGGGCAGAATCTCGTTCCGAACGGCAGCTTCGAGGAATACAGCACCTGTCCGGATAATATTGGACAGGCCGACCGAGCAATTGGGTGGACAGTTTTAACGGGGTCTCCGGATTACTACAACTCATGTGCTGATACATTTCTCGTAGATGTGCCTGGCAACGCGTTCGGGTATCAGCAGGCAAGCGACGGACAAGGATATATTGGCTGTTTCACGTATGAGACCGGCCCGGTGTACCGCGAAAATGTGCAAGCGGAATTGACCACCCCGCTCGTTCCAGGACAGCTGGTGTATCTGTCGATGAAAGTCTCTACAGGTGGGTTCGGAGTCAGCAGCGACGGTAATTACAATGTTCGCTTGGCTTCTCGAGGCATAGGTATGCGATTCAGCACGATTCCACTAGATCCCGGGCTTTACATTACGAATACTGCAGCTCTATATATGAATGCCGTATTGCAGGATACTGCAATCTGGGTTACACTAAGTTCGATATTCATGCCTGATTCCGCTTATGCTTATGTGCAAATCGGTAATTTTTTTTCAGACTCGCTTTCTACACCATTTCTGCTTGATCCGAATGGCATGACCGATGGCTCGTATGCGTTTATTGATGAGGTCTGTGTTTCAACCATGTCTGGAGAATGCGACGGAGCCAACGGTATAGCGCGCCTTCGGACCTCCCCCATACAACTTTATGTAATGCTAAGGGGCAATCAATTGACAATCACTATCGCGAATGCAATAGGTGAGCACGTAGGGTTGGTTCTCATGGATTTAATGGGCCGGGTTTGCTGGCACACGGAACTAGCGAGAGACGTCTACGAGTATCAGCTTTCAATGACTCCCTATGCTCAAGGCCTCTATTTGCTAAGTGCCTCAAGTTCATTGGGCGTCCGCTGCTCGATAAAGTTCATTTTCCCTTCACCCTAAAACTCATAACCATGATAACGCTGAAAAAGGTCTTGATCATTGCTGTAGTGATGGTATCCTCAGGGGTTGCAAATGCACAGGTAGTCACTAACGGAAGTGGTGATTATCATCTTACCGGCGGCACGCTGGTGCCTAAAAGTTTCACTATTGGGAACGCCTATTTTTCTTCAGGCTCCGCTTTGAACGTTCGTGGTGACCAAATGGGCACACAGACCGGTGAGGTGTTCGGAACCGATGCCCCCAAAGGATATAATACATACTGGCGTCTATTCCACGTCGGCGCGGAATATGGCAATATTTTCCATCTGGATGGCACGACCGACTTCAACGTGAACGCCACAAGAGGCAACTTTCGCTTGCTCACCAACTCCGTCGTCCGCGCGCAACTGAACAGTTCACAATCGTTCAGCATCAATGGTTTCCCTCTCACCAATACCGAGGGCTTCTTGGGCATCAGTGGACGGCCGTCCTTCTTTAATAGCATTGGCCCCTTTAGCCGGCTGCACTTGGTGGACAATGCCGGGGCGGACAATCAGAATGTATGGGCCCAGCAATGGGGCTATCGGCCTTGGCAGCGCAATGGGGTAACCTTCACGGGCAATTCGGACCAGGCCTGTATAGGCCAGAAGTATGGCCTCGGAGATGTTTCCGATATCGTGATCCAATGGAGCGACAATAATGCGGAAAGTGGCTATGGTACCGACCGGATGAAGTTTATCTTCACCGAAGGCTTCGACAACTCGACCAGCGGCAGCCATTCATTTGATGGTTTGGAGGCGATGCGCATGGTGCCCATGAATGCCACGGAGGTCAATGTCGGGATCGGGAATTTTGCCCCAGCTTCCATGGGTGACCCCACGGACCGCGTGGATATGCTTAGTGGCCGTCTCCGTATCCGGCAGTTGCCGAATGATCCTCAAATGGAAGGACCCTATAAGGTATTGGTGGTCGATGACTCACCATATTCC
>JBEPUG010000111.1:0-11784 GCA_041691695.1 Flavobacteriales bacterium | reverse complement strand
CTGTTGAACTGGCTTGCGTTCGGAGCGCCTGCGGGGCCGAACTTCACCGATGCCATCACCAATGTGGACACGTTGACAGAGGACCTCAACTGCTTACGTCCCATTGCCGACGAGATGGAACGCAAGATCATCGACGATCAAGGGAAGGACCCGAAGCCGGAGCTGATGCGCCAGTACCTCTACACCTTCTGGTATAACAGGTCGCCGCAGGATCCCGAGGGCGCTTGGAAGAAATACCTACAGACGGTGGTGTACGTGAACAAGCAATTCGGCTGCCGGAACATGCGCGGCTACCAGAGCGACCAAGGGTATGTGTTCCTGCGCTATGGCGCGCCCAACACGGTGGTGAACCGGGCGAATGAAGTGGGCGTGACGCCTTACATGATCTGGCACTACTACCGCGCGGGGAAGTACAGCGATCGCCGCTTCGTCTTCATCCAGCAGGAACGCTCCACCACGTGCTGGACGCTGCTCACTTCAGACATGCCCAGCGAGCTGAACAACCCGAACTGGTTGGACCAGATCGCGCCCGGAACAGCGGACGGCGGTCAGCAGCGGCAGGAGGTGCAGAACAACTACGACAGCCCACACTGACGGAGAAAGTTCCGAAACGATGTGATCGCGGGACGCGGTCAAGCTGTTGTTCCCCATTTTTACCGCCCTTCCACGGGGGACATGGATACGGCCGTCATCATACTGAACTGGAACGGCCAACATTGGCTGGAGCGTTTCCTGCCCGGCGTATGGGAGATGACGAAGGAGGATGCGCGGGTGATCCTGGCGGATAACGGCAGCACCGACGGCTCGCTGGCTTGGGTGCGCGCGAACCTTCCAGGCGTGGAGGTGATCGCGCTGCCGGAGAATATCGGTTTCGCGGGCGGCTATAATGCGGCATTGGCACAGCTCGATACCACCTATTACGTTTTGCTGAACTCCGACGTGGAAGTGACACCCGGCTGGGCAAAAGGGCTTCGCGACCATTTGGAGGCCCGACCGAACATGGCCGCCTGCCAACCGAAGATGCTGGCCCAAGGCGCAAAAGAGCGCTTTGAACATGCTGGCGCTGCCGGAGGCTTCATCGATCGCAACGGCTACCCCTTCTGTCGAGGACGCATCTTCGAACTTACCGAGGAGGACCAAGGCCAGTACGACAACGATCGCGATGTCTTCTGGGCAACCGGCGCCTGCCTGATGATCCGCGAGAAAGCCTTCCGTGCCGTGGGCGGCTTCGATGCCTCGCTGTTCGCCCACATGGAGGAGATCGACCTCTGCTGGCGTTTGCGACGCACGGGCTGGCGCATCGGATACACCAGCGACGTGGCGGTGTACCATGTTGGTGGGGGTGCCTTGGGCTATGGCAACCCGCGCAAGACCTATCTCAATTTCCGCAATAGCCTCGCGGTGCTTACCAAGAACCTGCGCTCCCGCTGGATCTATTTCCGCATCTTCCACCGCTTGTCCTTGGACTTCTTCGCTGCGTTCAAATTCATGCTGGAAGGCCATTCCGAGCACACGTGGGAGGTGGCGCGCGCGCACCGGCACTTCTTGCGCTGGCTACCGCGGTTGATCCGCGAACGGAAACGCTTAGCGCTGCTGGACGTGAACGTGGACCTCACGGGGATGTATAACCGCAGCATCGCCTACGATCGCTACATACTCGGTTGGCGGAAGTTCAGCGACCTCGATCCGAAGCAATTCGATCAGCCGCCGCGCCGTAGAAGGTGATCGATGGCCATCCTATAGCCGTCCAGGCCGAAGCCAGTGATGCAGCCCACACACTTGGCCGCAGTGATCGAGGTCTGGCGGAATTCCTCGCGCCCATGGATATTACTGATGTGCACTTCCACTACCGGCACCTTCAACCAGGCGATGGTATCGCGCAGCGCCACGCTGGTGTGGGTATAGCCAGCAGCGTTCAGCACTACGCCGTCGCAGCTGTCGTTGGCATCGCGCAGCGCATCGATCAATTCGCCTTCGATGTTGCTTTGGAAGACGCTCAGGTCCACGCCGGTGAAGACCACGCGCAGTTCAAGGAGGTAGTCGGCGAAAGTGCGTGGGCCGTAGATGTCCGGCTCTCGCGTACCGAGCATGTCGAGATTGGGGCCGTTGATGATGCGGATAAGCATGGCGATGCGCAAAAGTGCGCATTGCGATCGATCGGTGGGGCGTTCCGGTATCGCACCTTTGGGACGTGGAGTGGAAAGAAGCTATGACGGACTTCAGGGTGCACCTGAAACTGGAGCGCGCATTGAGCGACCGCACGGTTGATGCCTACCTACGCGATGTGGGCAAGCTGCGGGATTTCGCACTCGACCAGTCTCCTCCCATCACACCGGACAAGCTGCAGTTGGACGACCTGCACGCTTTCATCACACAGACGGTCAAGGCGGGACTGATGGCCTCGAGCCAAGCGCGATTGGTGAGTGCCGTCCGGGGTTTCTTCAAAAGCTTGCGGATAGAGAAAGTGATCACAGAGGATCCCACCGAATTGCTGGAAAGCCCGCGCACCGGACGCTATTTGCCGGTCTTCCTCAGTGTAGAGGAGATCGATGCCATGGTGGCGGCCATCGACATGAGCCGACCTGCGGCGCACCGCGACCGGGCCATGCTGGAAACACTTTATGGATGCGGGCTGCGCGTCAGCGAACTCTGCGGGCTGCAGATCAGCAGGATGCACGGGGAAGACGGCTTCATCCGCGTGGTGGGCAAGGGCGATAAGGAGCGGCTGGTGCCGATCAGTCCGGAAGCGCTGAAGCAGATCGCCATCTATCGCTCCACCGAACGCACACATCTGCCTATGAAGAAGGAGGCCGAGGATATCGTCTTTCTCAATGCACGGGGTGGAAAATTGTCACGGGTGTGGGTCTTCAAACTTGTGAAGGCGTTGGCGCTGAAGGCCGGCATCACCAAGGAGATCAGCCCGCACACCTTCCGCCATTCCTTCGCCACACATTTGGTCGAGGGTGGAGCGGACCTGCGCGCGGTGCAGGAAATGCTAGGCCATGCCAGCATCACCACCACGGAGATCTATACACACTTGGACCGGGAATACCTGCGCAGCAACATCATGCGCTTCCACCCGCGCGCTTCCGCGCCGAAGTTCCGCTCAGGCAAGTGAGCCGGATGTCTGCATCACCAGTTGGATGTCGGCAAGATTCGCCACCAGTATCGCCTTATGGCGCCCCAACACCTCGGCCGTGGCCGCATCGATCCCGGCGATGCCCATGTAGCGATCGTAGATATGGATCATGTAGCGCTCAGCGCGGGCACATTCGGACAACAGGCTTTGGTCGCCCAGCAGCTGCAGCGCATTGAGCACTTCCAGCCATGTGCGCTGCAAGGAAGCCTTTACCAACCTGATCCCGGGGATAGGCATGAACCGAGGTTCGGCCGCAGCGCGCTCCAATTCCGCTAGCATCAGCACCCTACCACTGGCCAAGGCACCAAAAAGATCCCGGATCCGCGGATCGTGGGCACGGTCATAGGCCATGTCATAACCTGAACGGCTGAACTTCAGCAGTTGGAACAGGTCTGCCATGTACGAATTGGTAGCAGGACGGCGGGGTGACATTCAAAAATTTTCGGAGCGTTAGGCCTACATCATGCCAGAGCCTTGCGAGGCCAAAAATAGGTCCACAGCGAATATGGATGATGAGCGAACGCCCCGATCGCATCCCGAAAAACGGGTATCGGCGCCCCAGTGATCAACGTCCTACCAAGAAAGCGGATCGTCCGAGATCCACTCCTTTTAGGCTTCGGGCCTGCAAGACATAGCTTCCGGCTGCCAGCGAGGAAATGTCCAGCACTGCTTCGGAATTGCCGTCCACCATACGGACCGAACGCAGCACCATTCTACCATCGGTACCGAAGATGTCGAAGCGCATTTTGCTGTTGGATGCGAATGCTCCTCGCACCGTGAGCCTATCACTGGCAGGCACCGGGAAGAGTGCGAGGCGGTTCTCATCCGCCTGTTGCGAAGCGATGCCCGCCACGCCGAAGCCCGTCGCAAAGGCATATTGGCCGCGACGAAGCACATCGATGTCGATGGTACCCACCCCGTTGGTCAGACTGTTCGCATGCAAGGTCTGATCAGCGTAGATCTCCCATGGCATGGAAGGATCCACCCGATAGACGAGCAGCGCACCTTCCTCTGTGGTACCGAAGAGGTCGTTGTCCAGATCCGTTGCGAGATGGCCGGAGTAATTCACCTTCGCGTGCAGCAGTGTGCCTTCCGGCCACAGTCCATCCACGGTCCAGTAGTGCGTGGAAGAGATCTGGTCGATGCCCCAGCTCAACGGCGTTTGGTCCGGCGCGGCCCACACATGCTCGATGCGCACCAGCGTGCTGTCCACAAGGTGGTCCGCATAAAGCTGCATGTCCACATGGGGTACGAACGCGACGAAGGTCACGCCGGGCACGAGCGTCATCTCATTGTCCATACGCGCTTGGTTCAATCGGTTGTGCCCATTAAGCACGGCCATCTTCGGCTCGAAGCCGGCCACCAGCGGCACATCCGTGTATTCGCCATCCACGGTCTCCGTGTATTCCTGCCGCTGACCCTCCGCACCGATCAAGGTGATGTCCAAGGGCACTTGATGATGGAATGCAGTGGTGCCGCGCAGCTTTTGCTGGATGGAGAGATCCACATTCCATGAGGTGCCGGATTGTTGCGCGGTCATGGAATGCACTACGAAAACGGAGAAGCCAGGCGTGAAGACCTGATCCTGGAAGAAGTCATGCAGGTCATAGCCAGTGGCGATCTCCAACGCATCGCGCAGACCGATGGCGTCAAGCGTGGAATTGGCATGCGCGACAAGGACGTCGTGCATCGCCTGGCGGAAAAGCGAGTCGCCGAGATAGCCACGCAGGTTGTGCACCACCGCTGCACCCTTGTAGTAGGTGGTAAGTCCATAGATGTATGCATCCGGCATGGGTGAAAGCGGCTGGAAGCCCCCGTCCTGCACATTCGCCTGCTGCAACACATAGAGCTGATTGTCCTTTACGGTCTTCTCGAAGGCCGTCTGCCCGCCAAGCCATTCTTCCAGCAGATGCGAACTGTATTCCGCAAAGCCTTCCTTCAACCACATGTCGTGCTGCGTGCGCGGCGTCACAAGATCACCCCACCAATGGTGGCCCAGCTCATGGGTGAAGAGACTGCGGTTCTGTAGCACGCTTTGACTTGGCAGAAAGTCCGGTATCGTGACGTTCTCGGGGATCTCCAAGGCGCCATCGGTAGTCAGCACATAGCCCACGCGCGCGAACGGATACTGGCCGTACCAGAACTGGCAGGCGTCGATGGCGGAGCCGACGTCACCGAATTTGGCCACCATGCCCGCAAGCTGTGAGGGCTTTGCTGTTAGACGCACAGGGATGTCGCCATAGGCGCCCGCATGTACGTAGTTGGTGTCCACGTAATCCGCTGCGGCAATTGCGGAGATATGCGTGGGGATGGAATAGGGAAAGTCGAAGGAGCGGATCACCGTGTCGCCGCCGAGCTGCACCTCACCAAGGAAATTGCCTTGGCAATGCGCGCGGAAAGTGCCTGCGCTTTTCACATGGTAGGTATAGGTGGCACGCTCCACGAAGGAATCAAAGCAGGGGTACCACACCTTCCCGAAATTCGGCGGGATTGTGGTGAGGCCTATACCCATGTTATAGATGTAGCCGGACTCGAAGTAGAAGCCGCCCCAATTCGGGTCGCGATGGGGTGTGCCGTGGTAATACACGGTGATGTCGTAGGAGGTGCCGATCACCGGCGTGATAGCGAAGTTCACCTTGAGGTCCATGCTGTCGTTGCTGAAAGTGAGCGGGCCATTCGCAGTGGTGACCGAATCCACCGTGAGCCCCCAGAGATCGAAACGGATGAAGGCCTGATCCGCCATCAGCGGGGTGAAAGTGATGGTGGTGGCGGCTTTGATCTGCTGGCCGTCGTAGTTCGTGACGTCTATGGCGATGTCGTAGTGCAGGATGTCGAAGGTGTCGCTTCGCGCAATGATGTCATCGATGAGGGTGCGGTCGGCCGCGGTAGGAAGCGGCGTGGCCGAGGGATGCTGGCGGAAGTAGTGGCAACCATACTTGTAAGGCTGCGCTTGCACGGATGGCAACAAGGCAAGACCGAATAGGATAGCGGGCAGAAGGCGGTACGAGGGCATCGGTCCGAAGGATTTGGAGCAGCAAGCTAATCCGCGCGATGGATCTCATGTGGAAAACGCAGCTCATCTCCGTGACCGATCGTGGAAAGGATTCCCGGTCCGGGGTATCCCATGCCACGAAAAGCGGATGCCAGAGGGAGAAGCGAGATAGCCTTCAGCCACTGCCAGTGCGACCGGGGAAGTCTAGCCGGCAGGTTGGCACGATGCGTGGATCTTATTGGGGAAAAACAATTCCCATGAGATTCATCAGCTCCATTCGTCCACTCCAAATTTCCGCTACTGCGGCCATCGTTATTTCCTTGATAGTTGGCGGCTGCAACACATCGAAGGGGGTGCAAGGCGGTGCTATCGGCGCCGGTGCTGGTGCTGGTATCGGAGCGGTGATCGGCAATCAGTTCGGTGATAATGGAACAGCATATGGAGCCATCATCGGTGCTGCTGTGGGTGGCACTGCCGGTGCATTGATCGGGCATCACATGGACAAGCAGGCCGAAGAGCTCCGCAACGACCTGAAGGGCGCTACCGTAGAGCGCGTTGGCGAAGGGATCAAGATCACCTTCGATAGCGGGCTTCTATTCGGGGTGGATCAGAGTTCCCTTAGTTCGACCTCGCAAGACAACCTGACGCAGCTTGCGCAAACCCTGAATAAATACCAGGACACGGAGATCCTCATTGAAGGCCATACCGATTCGTCGGGTTCCGAGGATCATAATATGACCCTATCGAAAGACCGAGCCCAAAGTGTGGCCTCCTATCTCACCACTGCCGGTGTGAAGAGCAGCCGTATCACCACGAAGGGGTATGGTGAAACCCAACCAATCGCGGACAATTCCACCACTGAGGGCATGGCGCAGAACCGTCGTGTAGAAGTGGCCATCTATGCGGATAAGCGCATGCAGAAGGCGGCGAAGAACGGTGATCTGCAATAAGTATTGCAGCTTACCTCTGCGTCTCGGTCATGCATGGGACTGGACAAGCATCGGAGTGAAGTAGTACCTTCAGCGAATTCCGACCACCTATCGATACCAGCCATGAACTGCCCCGAGTGCCAAGCGAAGAACAAGCCATCCATCGTCTACTCCCGTGGCACTTCAAAAACGGATCTCGGATTCACAGCTTCCAAGCCGGGACCGGGTGGGCCACACCTGCACGATCCGAATAAATTGGTCGAATCGTATGAGTGCAGCAACGGCCATCGCTTCCGCAAGGAATCGCGTGTCCCTTGCCCCAAGTGCGACTACGGTCATGACGAAGCGACCTATACCATGCTCACGCCCCGAGCCAAGTTCCAGCCGGGAATGAAGGAGTGAGTGAATCAGAGAAGATCTTCAACTCACAAGGTCTTGCATGTTTTGGATGTAAGTCTAACATTGACGCTAGCATACTATCACGACTCTGGGCGATGGCCATGGTGTCAGCGAAGCGAGGAAATGTTATTTCGCGCTTGACCAGGAATCGTAAGGTGTGTTACCGTGACCCTTCTTGGAATGAGAACAGTGAAGAGTGCTACACTAGCGATCACATCCTCCGATACCACCCTTTGATACGCTCGCGGTCCAGCACCTTTTCCCACTCGGGCCCGAAGGCGTGGTCCCACATGTGCGGAAGGTTGTAGGCCACCTCGGCCATCGCATCGATGGTGCCTTCGCTCCAGCCCGCGGCCAGCCCTTGCGGCACATGGATGCTGTGGTGCTTCACCATGCCCTTGAATTCATCCACGTACTTGCCGTAGACGTCATCGAGCTTATCGAAGACGATGCAGTTCGCGAGGCAGTGGTGGATCTCCAGCACCTTACCCAAGCCGTAGCTCAGCGCGTGGCAGACGCCCACTTCACTGTAGGTGAGGCTCAATCCGCCCATGTAGCTGGCCACCATCAGGAACTCGTCGCTCTTCGGATCTGTGCGGTCGCGTTTGAGGAAGACCTCGCGGCATAATTCCAAGGCCTTCTCACTATAGGCTTCCGCGAAGGTGTTCTTCTTGGTGCCGCTGATCGCCTCCACGCTGTGGATGAAGGTGTCCATGCCGGTGTAGAACCATTGGTCCTGTGGCACGGTAGCGATGAGATCCGGGTCCAGAATGATCTGGTCCAGTACCGTCCAATCGCACTTCAGTCCCAGCTTCTTCACCGGTCCGGTAAGTACTGCGGTCATACTCACCTCCGCTCCGGTGCCGCTGATGGTGGGCACTCCGCAATGGTAGATACCCGGCTTCTTGATCAAATTCAAGCCTTGGTACTGCACGCTGCTCCCCTCATTGGTGAACATCAACGAGCCGGCCTTGGCGATGTCCATCACGGTTCCACCGCCGATACCGATGATGCCGGCCGGCATGCCGCGCCGAGCGAGGATGTCGTCGCGCATCGCGTCGATCTGCTTGGTACTGGGCTCCTTCAGCGCACTGATGAAATGGATCTCGTCGTTCGAGCGCGCGGGGATGCGTGCCTTGAACTCCTCCTTATCGGCGAAGTAGTCGTCCACGACGAAGACCATGAAGTGGTCATTGGCGTCGCGCTGGGGTTCGAGTATCTCGCCGAGCTTGTCGAAGGCCCCGCGGCCGTAGCAGGTCTTGGTAACGGACTTGAAGTTGCGGAAGAGGTTCATGGTATGGATCGAAAACTGAGGTGATAAGATGATCGTTCATCTTGCCGTCTGAGGATGCAAAGGAACGGATCTGCGTCTTCCGCTTTTGCCAATTCGTTTGAACAACCATAGTTCGCGTGCCTGAATTGGGCTTAGCAATTACGTTTGGGGAAACGTCATCGTGTAGCTCCTTAAGGTGATCTCGATCTTGCGCCTGCGAGCTTCGGAGGAAGGTCATACACGAAATTTCGTTGCCCGCCGATGACCGAACGCCCCATATCTCGTTCCACCTTCGCGCCCGAAATGGACAACACCTCTCCCATCATCCGCCGCTTCCGCGTCGTCGCGATCCTCGAAGGCATCAGCTTTCTGGTCCTTCTCCTCATCGCCATGCCGCTCAAATACGCAGCTGGCCTTCCCCTCATGGTGAAATACGTAGGCTGGATGCACGGCGTACTCTTCATCTCCTACATCGTGCTTGCGGTTCCTCTCTTTACCCGCTTGAAGTGGGACATGGAACGCATATACGTGCTGGGTGCCGCCGCACTGCTACCCTTCGGCACCTTCGTGATGGAACGTCGCTGGCTGCGCTGAACGCCTATTCCGCGGGGCGCAATCCCGTGTCCTTGTATTCTAGAACCACCGCGCTTCCGTTGCGGTAGCCGTTCTCTGGACCCATTTTGCCCAAGCGGAAAGCCAAGTGAAGCGGGGCCGCCGACACTTCCGCGAAATGCTGCGGGAAGGTATTCCCGAATTGCATCAGCGCGCTGCAGAAGTAAAGGGTCACGTCGTAGCCGAGGAAAGCATATTCGCCCGGCTCGTTCTTATAGCGGTCCCTATAGTGTTGGATGAATGCATCCACCGGCGGATATTGATAATCGATGAAGCTGCTCGCAGGCACGTGCGTCTGCAACTTCTGCATCGCCACAAGGTCCAAGGTGTTGACGTCCATCCAGGAGTTCACGCCGTAAAGGATGATCCTGTATTTCCCTACGAGTGGAGCGAGCGTGTTCACCAGCTTGGTGATGAACTCCACATCCTCGCTGGGTGCCACCACCACATTGGTGCGGCTGGTGTCCAGCAGCGCTACGAGTGCGGAGATGTCACGGCGCGGGCACAGCACCTCAGGGACGGAATCGAGCAGCGCGGCGCCTTGGGCCTCCATCGCCAATTTCAGCTGAGACCGCATCTGCCGTTGCATCTCGCGCTCGCTATAGATATCCGCTATGCAGAGCAGGAGATTGTCCTTCGTGTGATGAGCAGCAATGAAGCGTGCCAGTTCCTGGAGCTGGTCCGGCTTGCCACTGAGCACCTTGCTCACCGTGGGATTGCCAAGCAGCACCTTGTTGCTCTGGGGCACCGGGCATACGATGGGCGCGCCATTCGCCACGCGCGCCAGGCTCTCGATCGCCGATCTGTGGAAAGGCCCGATGTACAGGTCCATGCCGCGCACGGAATCGCTGCGCATCAAAGGTTCCCAAGTTGAAGGACTGTCGCCGGTGTCGAAGACGCGTACCATCGCGTTGAGGCCGATCTTTTTCAGCGTATCCAACGCGAGCGCCGCGCCGGCATTGAATTCGATCGCGGCCTGCGTCACCGAAGAGGCCTCGTCACCGGTGAGCGAGGCCGTATCCGAAGGATCCGTGGTGAATGGCAGCATTAACGCGACCTTCCACACGCGACCTGCCTCAGGCGTGTAGGGCATGATCGCGAGGGTGTCTTCGGGTGCTATGGCAGCCGGAATGCGCAAGTAACTGCCCGCGTGCAGGCCGCTTGGCAATCCGCCGTTCGCGGCCTTCAATTGTTCCGGGGTGATGCCGAACTGCTGGGCCAGACCGAAGATCGTTTCGCCTGGCATCACTTGGTGCGAGGTGGAACTGTCATTCACTGCTGGAATCGTGGCCGCGGGCGGCGCTGCCGTGCTGCGCGCGACAGGGATCTGAAGTACCATGCCCGGCTGCATGCCGCTGGCCAGAGCGGGATTGCACGCCATCAATGCCTCCTGCGTTACGCCGTAGCGCTTGGAGATCCCATAAAGCGTCTCCTTTTTCGAGACCGTATGCAACAACTCCCCGTTCTTCAATTCCGGCGCGTTCTTCAGCTCCTTCTTTTCCTGGGCCGCCACGGGAACGAGCAGCACTTGGCCGATGCTCAAGCCTTGGCCACTTCCGGGATTCGCTGCTGTGATGGCCCCAATGGGAACCGCGTAATGCTGGCTGAGAGCGAAAAGAGTCTCACCTGCCGTCACTGTATGCACGATGTACTTAGCGCCGCCCACGGTGCGCGCCTCTTCCTGCGCGCTGAGGCGCGTTACTGCTAGCGCGACAACGGCAAGCACCAAGAGAAACTTCCGCATCATTCCCATTCGATGGTCGCCGGGGGTTTGCTGCTGATATCGTACACCACGCGGTTCACGCCCTTCACCCGGTTGATGATGCTGTTCGAGATCCGTGCCAAGAGCTCGTAGGGCAAGTGGCACCAGTCGGCCGTCATGCCGTCAGTGCTAGAGACCGCCCGCAGCGCCACGGCATTTTCATACGTGCGCTCATCGCCCATCACGCCCACGCTGCGCACGGGAAGCAGGATCGCGCCCGCTTGCCACACGTTGTCGTATTGGCCCGCTTCGCGAAGCGCGCTGATGAAGATGTCATCCACGTCCTGCAACAGCGCGACCTTTTCCGGGGTGATGTCGCCGAGTATGCGGATCGCCAAGCCCGGTCCGGGGAATGGATGGCGCCCGAGGATCCCTGGGTCCAGCCCGAGCTCCTTCCCCACGCGCCGTACTTCATCCTTGAAGAGCGAACGCAGCGGCTCCGTCACTTTCAAATTCATCTGCGCAGGCAGGCCGCCCACGTTGTGGTGGCTCTTGATGGTGGCGCTGGGTCCGCCGGTGCTCACGCTCTCGATCACGTCCGGATAGATGGTGCCTTGGCCGAGCCACTTGATATTGGTGATGCGCTTCGCCTCGGTATCGAAGACCTCGATGAAGGTGCGGCCGATGGCCTTGCGCTTTGCCTCTGGATCCTCCAGGCCTTTCAGTGCAGTGTAAAAA
>JBEPUG010000110.1:0-11978 GCA_041691695.1 Flavobacteriales bacterium | reverse complement strand
CACGATCCGGCGACAGGATCAGCAGTTTGAGTGTTTTTGACCGGGATGCCGCGGACCGTAAGGCGGTTAGATTTGCGGGAACCGCCGTCTTCCCTGTCCATGCAAATCTCATTGGTACTCCTGCTTTCCCTGTTCATGCATGCCGCATGGGCTGGCAGTCCCGTGAAGTGGTCCTTCGCGGCAGATCCTGCCCAGGGCGATACCGTTGCGGTGCATCTCAACGCGGTCTGCGACCCGGGCTGGCACATCTATGCGCTAACGCTCGCCAGCAGTGACGGTCCCCTTCCGACCGTGATAACCGTTCAGCCGGATAGCCTCTACCGCACGGCCGGGCCTGTTATTGAGCCTACGCCGAAGGAGAAGGACGATCCCAACTTCGGAATGCGCGTGAGCTACCACACGGGTACGGTCGCATTCATTCAGCAGGTGGTGCGGAAGACCGCTGCCGCATTCAGCATCAACGGCAAAGTGGAATACATGACGTGCAACGAATCGACCTGCCTGCCGCCGGTCACCGTTCCCTTTCATTTGAACATATCCGCATCGAAATAGATGGATCGATCGATCGCCTTGGCCTTATCGGTCTGTGTTTCCCTAGCCGCCCTCGCGCAATCGCAAGGCCAGCCGAAAGCGGTGGACCCCGTGAAGTGGGCCATCACCGCCGATCAGGTGGACGAGCATCATTGGGACATCGCCTTCAAGGCCACTGTTGAAGATGGCTGGCACGTGTATTCACAGAAGCACTTCGGCGACGATGGGCCGATGCCCACCGCGTTCAAATTCGACACGGTGCCAAGTTTCACCGCAGGCGATACCACAACGGAGACCGGCAAGGACATCCACGAGGGCGTCGACCCGGTCTTCAATATGAAGGTGAAATCCTTCAATGGCTGGGCGCTCTTCACCCAGCGCGTCACGACCGATTCGCCGGACAAGCCCATCACCGGTCGCTTCGATTACATGTCCTGCAACGACGTGTCCTGCACATTCCCGGACCCCGTATACTTCAGCATTACTCCCTCATCCGGCGCGATATCCATGGCGGGTGTGCCGTTCCCGAAGGCAGGCGCGAACACCAAGCCCGCGCTACTCGACCCGGTGAAGTGGACCGTCACCTCCACGGACAAGGGCGATGGAAAGTGGCAGTTGGACTTCCACGCCAAGGTGGACAACGGCTGGTATGTCTACTCGCAGGAATCCTTTGGCGACGGACCGATCCCGACGAGCATCGACATCGACACCTTGGCCAATGCGACGCCGATCGGCACCGCTATGGAGACCGGTCCGGAAAAGCACGAGGGGAAGGACGACATGTTCGGTATCGTGGTGCGGAAGTATGCAAGCGAGGCCACGTTCAGTAGGATGATGCAGGTGTCCGATCCCACGAAGCCCATCACAGGCACCATCAACTACGAGACCTGCGACGATTCGAAATGCATCTTCCCCGATCCACTGAAGTTCAGTATCATTCCCGCCACGGGCGCGGCCACTGTTGGGAACACTCCCGCTACGGCACTGCCCACTGGCCAAGGTTGCGACCTCAAGTTGACCAAAGTGGATCTCGACAATCCAATACTTCGCAGCGATGAGAAGACAGTGAGCGACCAAGTGCGCGGCGGTGGTTCGCTATGGAATATCTTCTTCCTCGGGTTTATCGGCGGATTGCTTGCGCTGCTTACGCCGTGCGTCTTCCCGATGATCCCGTTGACGGTCAGCTTCTTCACCAAGGGCAGCGAAGACAAAGCGAAAGGCCTGCGTAACGCGCTCACTTACGGCGGCTTCATCCTGCTGATCTACTTGCTCTTCAGTCTGCCCTTCCACCTGCTGGGCTCGGTGAACCCGGAGATCTTCAACGAGATCAGCACCAACCCGTGGCTCAACGTCTTCTTCTTCGTGACCTTCCTCATTTTCGCCGTGTCCTTCTTCGGCTACTTCGAGATCACGCTGCCCAGCAGTTGGGTGAACAAGATGGACAGCAACGCCAGTCGTTTTGGCGGTTCCATCGGCATCTTCTTCATGGCGCTCACCCTCGCGCTGGTGTCCTTCTCATGCACCGGTCCTATTCTTGGATCCTTGCTCGCGGGTGCGCTGACCGGTGATGGTGGCGCATGGCAGCTGACAGTCGGGATGGGCGCCTTCGGCCTGGCGCTGGCATTGCCCTTCGCACTCTTCGCAATGTTCCCGGGCTGGTTGAATTCGTTGCCCCGCTCAGGCAGCTGGTTGAACAGCGTGAAGGTGGTGCTCGGATTCGCCGAAGTGGCGCTGGCATTCAAATTCCTTAGCAATGCCGACCTGGTGAAGCACTGGCACATCGTGCCCTACGAGCTCTTCATGGCCGTGTGGGTGGTCTGCGCTATTGGCCTCACACTCTACATGCTGGGGTTGATCCGCTTTCCGCACGACAGTCCTACACGGTCGATCTCCCCCATGCGCTGGGGCTTCGCCGCGATATTCGGCATACTCGCCATCTACTTGGCCTTGGGCTTCCGCGTGGACAAGGTGAACAACACGTTCACCACCATGAAGCTGATGAGCGGCCTAGCTCCTCCCGTCGGCTACAGCTGGATCCTTCCCAAGGATTGCCCGGATGGGCTGGACTGCTATCACGACCTCGATGCAGGCATGGCACAGGCCAAGGCCACTGGCAAACCGCTGCTGCTGGACTTCACCGGTTATGCCTGCGTGAACTGCCGGAAGATGGAAGAGCACGTGTGGCCTGTGAAAGGTGTGCGCGAAAGGATCGACAAGGACTACGTGCTCGTCTCGCTGTATGTCGATGACAAGAAGGAGCTTCCTGCATCCGAGCAACGCGACTACACCACATGCAACGGGCAACAAAAGCGACTGACGACCCTTGGTAACAAGTGGAGCACGATGCAGACCGAGACCTTCATCAACAACAGCCAACCGTACTACGCGCTGATCAGCCCTGATGGCGTGCTGCTCACCGATCCGGTGGGCTACACACCGGATGCTGACGAGTATGGCGCCTTCCTGCAACGCGGGTTGAATGCGATGAAGAAACTCCAGGGTAAGTAGTCGTGAGTCTGTGAGTCTTGAGTCGTGGGTCCGCACCGGAGTGGACTCACGACTCAAAGACTCACGACTCATTCAGAGATCCTCACCATCTTCGCAAATAAGCAACCATGGCGAACGAGCGCATACTAGGGCATTTCTCAGAGGCTGCATCCGTGCTGGAGCGGTTCCGTTCCGACGAGAAGAACATCGCCGCGGTCGAGCATGCCGGAGATCTCATGTTGACTTCATTGAAGTCCGGCGGCAAGTTGATCAGTTGCGGCAACGGCGGAAGCATGTGCGATGCGATGCACTTCGCAGAGGAACTCACGGGCAAGTTCCGTGATGACCGCGCACCGATCGCAGCGATGAGCATCAGCGATCCCAGCCACATCAGTTGCGTGGGGAACGACCACGGATTCGACCAAGTGTTCGCGCGTTTCGTGCAGGCCCACGGCAAGCCGGGCGATGTCCTGCTCGCGATCAGCACCAGCGGGAACAGCCCGAATGTGCTGCGCGCATCGGAGGTTGCGAAGAAGCAAGGCATGAAGGTGGTAGGGCTTACCGGAAAAGATGGCGGCAATCTCGCTCCACTTTGCGACGTCGAGGTGCGCGTGCCCCATGGCGGTTATGCCGACCGCGTGCAAGAGGTCCACATCAAAGTGATCCACGCGTTGATCGATCACATCGAGAGGGGCATGGAATGAAGTATGGGCCGCAGAGGCGCAAAGGCGCAGAGCAGATCGATCCGAACAAGCGGGTCGGGTCGTCGTCGTTCATCGCATTCAACATTCCTCCGCACCTCTGCGCCTCCGCGGTCCTCATCACCTCCCCCCAATGATCGTCAAGAACTTCGGTTGCGCGGTCTTCGGCGTGGACGCCACCATCATCACCGTCGAGACGAACATCGTGGGCGGCAACATCTTCTTTATGGTGGGCCTGCCGGACAATGCTGTGAAAGAGAGCCATCAGCGGGTGAGCGCGGCCATCAAGAACATCGGCTTCCACATGCCGCGTGGCCGTGAGATCACCATCAATCTGGCGCCTGCCGATCTACGAAAGGAAGGCACGGCCTACGACCTGCCGATCGCGCTGGGCATACTCGGCGCGACCGAGCAGATGGGCACTGAGCGTTTCGCTGACTTCGTGGTGATGGGTGAGCTTTCACTGGATGGCGAGGTAAGGCCCATAAAAGGCGCGTTGCCCATCGCGTTGGAAGCGAAGAAGCAGGGTTTCAAAGGCTTGATCGTACCCGTGGCCAATGCGCGCGAGGCCGCTATCGTGCAAGGCATTGAAGTGATCGGTGTGGAGCATCTCCGCCAGGTGGTGGAATTGATGGAAGGCCGCATCGAAGTGGCTCCAACACAAGTGGACATCGCAGCGGAATTCGCCGCGCATAGCAGCAGCTATCAGGTGGATCTAAGCGACGTGAAAGGGCAGGAGAACATCAAGCGCGCTTTTGAGATCGCCGCTGCGGGTGGGCACAACGTCATCCTCATCGGTCCGCCGGGCGCGGGTAAAACGATGATCGCGAAGCGGCTCCCAACCATCCTTCCTCCGCTCAGTATCGACGAAGCGCTGGAAACGACGAAGATCCACAGCGTTGCCGGAAAACTTCAGCAGGAGGATGCTCTGCTAAGCACACGTCCGTTCCGTTCGCCGCACCATACCATCAGCGATGTGGCGCTCGTTGGTGGCGGTTCCTATCCGCAACCGGGCGAGATCAGCATGGCGCACAACGGCGTGCTCTTCCTCGATGAGCTACCCGAGTTCAAGCGCACGGTGCTGGAGGTGATGCGCCAACCCTTGGAGGATCGCGTGATCACCATCAGTCGCGCCAAGTTCACCGTGCAATACCCGGCGAGCTTCATGCTGGTGGCCGCGATGAATCCGTGTCCGTGCGGCTTCCACAACCATCCCGATCGCGATTGCGTGTGCGCCCCCGGTGTGGTGCAGAAGTACCTCAACAAGATCAGCGGACCGTTGCTGGACCGCATCGACATCCACATCGAAGTGACACCGGTGGCCTTCAGCGAACTGGCCAGCGAGTTGGAGACGGAGAAGAGCGCCGCCGTGCGTGAGCGTGTGGTGCGTGCGCGCAACTTGCAAGAGCAGCGCTACAAGGGGAAGGGCATGCACAGCAATGCGCAGATCAGCACGCAGCAGCTCCGCAAATACTGCCGCATCGATGCCACCGGACAAGCGTTGCTGCAGAAGGCAATGGAACGACTTGGGCTCAGCGCCCGTGCCTATGACCGCATCCTCAAAGTGGCCCGCACCATCGCCGACCTCGCTGAGAGTACCGACATCCGCACGGAGCACCTCGCCGAGGCCATCCAATACCGGAGTTTGGATCGTGAAGGCTGGGCAAGTTGAGGTCGTGGTGTAACTTGTAACATGCAATGAAGCTCCGCGTTTAACTAAGTTGTTCCACGATGTTCAGTCGTTCCTACATCTTGCCATTCCTGTTGGCTATCATCGCTTTTTCAGCGCATAGCCAAGACCAACGCGTCTTTTTGGACGAAGCACTGCACCCCGTTGAGCAAACGGAAGCTGTCTTTTATGCAGAGATCGTTGGTCCGGATAGCGGTCGGATCCAAGCGAGGATCATGGCCATGGATGGCCTGTTGAAAGCTATCGGTGATTTCAAGGAAGCGGATATGATGACCCCGGATGGGTACTTCACCTACTACTACCCCAACGGTTCTGTGGAGAGTGAAGGCAACTATGTCAAGGGCCGCAAGGATGGACTGTGGCTTCGATACGACAGCGCCGGACAGGCGTTGGCGGAAAAGATCTATGACAGTTCTGTCTTGGATGACCTCGTATTCACCCAAGCGCAGCAGATGCCAAGTTGCCCTGGTGGCGAGCGCGCCTTGGTGCGGCAGGTCCAAAGCCGAGTGGGCAAATTGAAGGGGCATCCTACGGCCTTGTTCGTAGTGGAGAAGGATGGAACGCTTTCCGATATCAAGGTCATCGGTGCGGCAAGTCAGGAGCAATCGGACCAAGTAGTAGCGCTCCTTGGTAGCAGCCCTGCTTGGACCAGTGGACTGCAGTATGGTCAACCCGTACGCGTGCAGATGCGCGTACCACTGAAATAAAATAGGCGCGTTCGAAAGATCGTAGCCGCCCGACAGTGGCGATCGGTCAAGGATCATTGAACGGGATTGGCGCACACATCGCGAGAGCTGTTCACGAAGAGCGGTGGGTGAACAGCTTTACCTGGTCGGATTTGAGATCTAGCGTGCCAGCGGATCAACGGATCGCCGGAAAGAAGAACTGACATCCAAGACCGTGTCCTCCGCGCAACAGAACACCCGGTCCGGCTGCTTCGGGTGCAAGCGAAAAAGGCCCGTATTCATGCCGAACGCTGGCAGTATCGCACTTTTTTCCCCGAACCAGAAACAGGGCAACTTGAACCGTTCGCGCGAGAGACCGTGCAGGACGACGCCGGGATGTATATGTCCCGCCATGGAGTAGGCGGAAAGATGTTCCACAGGTTCATGCGTCCACGCAAAGGGACCTTCGAACACCGAGCCGATGGAGGTCCGCAGCCCTGCTTCCGCGTAATGCTCCATGGGCAAAATGTCATGGTTGCCCACTACGAGGTGCAACTCCATGGTCTGTTCCCTGGCCCATTGAGTGAATGTCGCCCACTGGTTGTTGTGGTGGCTGTGGAACAGGTCGCCTAAGATCAAAAGACGCTGCGGCCTGAACAGCTCCGTCACCATTTCCAAGCGTTTCATTGTGGCCTCATCCTGCCCTTCAGGAAGCGCTGCGCCTGCCTTGCGGAAATGTGCGGCCTTGCCCAAATGAAGGTCGCTCACCACCAACCACTGCAGTCGCGGCCAGTACAATGCGCGATACGGGTGCAGTAAAAGTCGTTCACCAGCGACAACAACATCGGCAACAGGCATGGCGTAAAGTTGATCGAAAGTGGTCAAGGTCTTTCCAGCTTTTCGGTCATTTTCCGGATGCGGTCCTCTACCTGTTCGCTGGTGAGGTGCATACCGCTGAGCCGGTCCACCACGATCGGGAATGCGAATGGTGTAAAACGATCGGGATCTTTCAGTAGGATGCGTTGTTTCGAGATGCGTTGCAGCACGGCATGAATCCGGGGCAGGTCCAGTTGCAGGTTGAAGGCTTCATCATAGGCCTGGCGTAAAAGCAGGTGATCGGGTTCATGTTCGCTGAACACTTCGAAGAACAGAGCGCTGTTGCCACGCACGTGCCGCTCCTTCATGTGCCGACCCGGAAAACCTTCGAAAACCAAGCCGCCTATGGTGGCGATATCCCGGAAGCGGCGGCGCGCGAGTTCTGTGGCGTTCAGGCTGCGTTGCAGGTCGTCCAACAAATGGGCATCGCTGAAGAGGTCGTTGTCGATCGCCTCCTCGATCGGTATTGGCTGGTCGCTCAGCAATTCGAACCCATAGTCGTTCATGGCCATGTTGAACGTGATGTGTTTCAGCAGGCTCATGCGGAAGGCAAGCAATGCGGCGAGCGTCTCGTGTATCACCCGGCCTTCGAATGGATAGACCACGACATGATATCCCGCTCGACTCTTAAAGCGTTCGATCAACAGCTCATCCTCTGCTGGTACGGCACTGTCACGGCGTTGGCGTTCCATCAATGGTCTCACCGCGATCAATTCAGGTGCTGTGTCGGATGTAGTGTCGGCATGGGCGAACTGTTCGCGCAGGATATGGGCCATGTAGCTGCTGAGCGGCATGCGTCCACCTTGCCAGCTCGGTATCTTTCCCTTGGTGGCTTTGCTTTTCACCACGAACGCCGTGAGGTCGCGGACACGTACGAACTCCAATGAACGGCCAGCGAACCAGAACACATCGCCTTTGCGAAAGCGGTTGATGAAATTCTCTTCGATGGTGCCGATGTGCCCACCGCTGAGGTATTTCACCGAAAGGCTGGCACCGCTCACGATGGTACCGATGCTCATGCGGTGCCGCAGGGCGATGCGCCGGTCCGTCACCCGCAGCAGCCCGTCCTCATCCACAATACATTTCCTGAATTCATCATAGGCCAGCAAGCTCTTGCCTCCGGTGGTGATGAATGTGATCATCCAGTCCCATTCCTCCGCGCTGATGCTTTGGAAGCAGAAGGTGGAGCGCACTTCGCGGAAGATCTTACGGGGCTCGAAGCCATCGCCTACCGCCAAGGTCACTAGGTACTGGGCGAGCACATCGAAGCAGCGAACCATGGGGTGACGCGGCTCCACATTGTGCGTGGCCAGTGCCGCGCGCAACGCCGCAGCTTCCACCAGTTCCAGCGCGTGCGTCGGCAGGAACCAGATGCGCGGGATCGCATCCGGCCGGTGTCCGCTGCGTCCGGCGCGTTGTGTGAAGCGGGCCACGCCCTTGGGGCCGCCGATCTGTACCACTGTTTCCACGGGGCGGAAGTCCACGCCGAGGTCGAGGCTGCTGGTGCATACCACGACCTTCAACTTTCCTTCGTCGAGCGCATGCTCCACCCATTCGCGCAACTTGCGGTCCAATGAACCGTGGTGGAGGGCCATCACCCCGGCCAGTTCTGGTGCGATCTCCAGCAAGTGGTGGTACCAGGTTTCGGCTTGGGAGCGCGTGTTGGTGAAGATCAAAGTGCTTGTGCTGGCTGCGATGGTCGGCAACAATTGTTTCGCCAGCTTCAAGCCCAAGTGCCCTGCCCAGGGATAGTGTTCCACACGCTCCGGCAACAATGTGTGCATTTCGATCGGCTTGTCGATCGCCGCACGCACGAGTACACCGCGTTGACCTTGACCGGCAAAGGGATCAAGCGCGATGGACAGCGCGTCCGCATCGGGATCGACGCCCAAGAGCACGGACATGGCTTCCTCCAAGTTGCCGATCGTTGCGCTGACGCCCCAGATACCGATCTGCGGCCGTAACGCTTTCAATCGGCTCAAGGCCAGTTCCACCTGCACGCCGCGCTTGCTGCCTAACAGTTCATGCCATTCATCGGCAACGAACCAATCCAAATTCTTGAAGAGCGCAGCGCTTCCTTTCTGGCTTAACAGAACATGAAGGCTTTCCGGCGTGGTGACCAGCAGGTGCGGCAGTTGCTTTTTCTGGGCAGCCCGTTGCTTCGTTGTGGTGTCACCGGTGCGGGCGCCCACGGTCCAAGGCAGGCCGGTAGCCTCGCACATGCGTTGCGCACTTTCCGCTATCTCGCTGGCCAACGCGCGCAGCGGTGTTATCCAAATGGCGTGCAGCCCCGCTCGTTTCGAATTCTCGTCATCCTTCAACGCTGCGTTCACGATCCCGCCCCATATCGCATAGGTCTTGCCCGTGCCGGTCGGCGCATTCAGCAGGCCACTGCGCTTTTCGGTGATGTGCCGCCATGTCTCGTGTTGAAAGGGCAGGGCGCTCCATCCTTGCGAACCGAACCATCGGTCCACTGGTGAAGCTTCTTCCAATTCCTTTTTCCGTCCACCTGATCGTTTGGCATGCGACGGTCGCACCGTGGAGGTCCGCTTCATGCGATCAAGGCCTTCAGGTCGTCCAAGGTGTTGGCATCCTTCGGCTTCTTGTCATGCCGCCAACGGACGATCCGTGGAAAGCGCACGGCGACCCCGCTCTTGTGCCGACTGCTTGCGTTGATGCCTTCGAAAGCAAGTTCGAACACGAGTTCCGGCGCGACTTGGCGCACCGGCCCGAAACGTTCGACAGTGTTCTTCTTCACAAAGGCGTCCACCTTCAGCATTTCCTCATCCGTAAGTCCGCTGTAGGCCTTCGCGAAGGTGACCAATTGCCCATCCTGCCAGAGCCCGAAGGTGTGGTCCGTGTAGAGATCGGCGCGCCTTCCATGGCCTTGCATGCTGAAGGTCAGCACCGCATCGATGCTCATGGGGTCCACTTTCCATTTCCACCAATCACCACGCCTGCGGCCCACCTCGTACACGCTGGTAAGCCGTTTCAGCATGATGCCCTCCACAGCGTTTGCGCGCGCGGTCTCTCGGTGTGCGACCAGTTCTTCCCACGTGGAGAAGGAGAGGATGGGCGAAATGAGAAGGGATGGGAAGTCCGCTTGTGCCACGCATTTTTCAAGAAGTGCGCGTCGTTCCAGCATGGTCAACTGGCGCATGTCCTCGCCGTTGTATTCCAGCAGGTCATAGGCCATGAAGATCACGGGCACATCGGCCAACAGTTTCTTCCCGACCGTCTTGCGCCCAATGCGTTTCTGCATGTCCGCGAAGGGAAGAGGTACTCCGTCCTTCCAGGCCAACAGTTCGCCATCGAGCACGGTGCCATCTGGAAGCGCCGAGATCAACGGAGCTAGTTCCGGATATTTGTCCGTGACCAATTCCTCTCCACGTGACCACACGTAATGCTTGCCGGCGCGCACGATGAGCTGCCCGCGTATGCCGTCCCACTTATGCTCGGCCTGCCATTCCGTAGGCTCCCCCAATTCGTTGAGCTCCGCAAGGCCAGCACCCGCTGCCCTTCCCGTTCCGCCTTCGATGCCGTAAGCCAAATAGAAAGGGTAGGGCCGCGAATCGCTGTCGCCGCTATTGGCCTCCATCACCAGCTCCGTGTAATCGGTGCCGTGCGGGTCCCAGTTCCCCATCAGTCGGTGCGCCAAGGTGTCCTCCGGCACTCCGGTGGCGCGGCTCAGCCCTCTCACCATGATCTTCTGGCTCACTCCGATTCGAAAACCTCCGGTGATGATCTTGTTGAAGACGAACAGCTCCATGCCTGTTAGTCCGGCCCACGCGGCTTTTACGTTTTCGGCCTTCTCCTCATCGCTGCGACCACGAAGGTCCTCCACATAGCGCACCCACTCGGAGAGCGGCTTCTGCATCGGTTCATGCAAGGTGGCGATGTGCGAGACGGTCTCCGCCAAGTCGCCCACCACATGATAGCTGGCTTCGAAAAGCCAATCCGGGATCCCGCTGACCTCCCCGGCCCATTGGCGCAATTGGGTGCTTGTGACGGGGCGCTTGGGTCGGCGACCGCTCAGCAAGGCGATCACCCAGATCTTGTCGCTCGCATCAGCTTCGGAAAAATACCGCGCCAACGCGTCCACCTTGGCATTGGTGCTCGTGGTGGCATCGAGTTCATCGAAGAGTTGTGCGGCCCGTTCCATGCGGCTCTGTTCACTTCGATGCTTCGGCAACCGTTGTTGCCATGTTCATGTCCTCGCCGATGTCCCCAACGAATTCAGTGCGCTCCGTGTGAGCATCATAACCCACGCTGCGGAGGTATTGGCTGAACAGGTCCGTGTAGCCGTGTGTGGCGATGATGCGTTCCGCGCCCGTCTCCTTCACCGTCCGCAGCAGGCCGTCCCAATCCGCATGGTCGCTCAGTACGAAGCCCTTTTCCATGTTCCCACGGCGGCGCCTGCCGCGCAATTGCATCCATCCGCTGGCCATGGCCGAGGAATAGGGGCGCATCTTATTCGTCCACGGCGTGCCGATCGCGCTGCCCGGCGTGATGACCAAGGCTTGGCGGAAACGCTCTTTCGGCGTGTCCCGCAACACATGTTCCCACGGTGGAAGCTCTAGGCCGCCTTCTTGCAGCACCGTATTCATGTTGGCCACCGCGCCATGCACCAGCACAGGACCGATGGTGGTGTCGAGACCGTTCAACACCCGCTGCGCCTTGCCTAAGCTGTAGGCGCTGATGATGGAGCACACGCCATTCGCCGCATTTCCTCGCCACCACGCATTGATCTCTTGGAAGACTTCCGCCGGTTCCTTCCAACGGTAGATGGGAAGACCGAAGGTGCATTCGGTGATGAAGGCGTCGCAACGCACCGGTTCAAAGGCCTCGCTGATGCCGTCCAACTGCCGCTTGTAGTCGCCGGAGGCCACCCACACCTCACCGTGATACTCTACGCGCACCTGCACGCTGCCGGGGATATGTCCTGCAGGATGAAACGAAAAATGAACGCCATTGATGGTCTGCGTAGAGCCGGGTTCCAGCGTTTCGATATCCAGGTCGGGACTGATG
>JBEPUG010000109.1:0-11986 GCA_041691695.1 Flavobacteriales bacterium | reverse complement strand
AGTGCATACCGCGCTTGCCTTCAAAGAGAAGATCTTCAAAGTGATAGAGCCATATAGAGCTGTCCTTGGTTGCTTCTGCCGTAAACCCAGCCGGCAAAACCGGTGCGATCCGGACAACCGCTGATACGGGTGATTTCGATACAACATTCAAGGAGCGCTCATCAACTCCCTTACACCCGAAAAGAACAAACACGATCAGAAGCGACGAAGCCCTCCACATGCTAATGTCTTTCCCGACGCCAGAGCCTTGCTCTCCAACACTCTTGCCCGAGGCGACTTGAAGGTTATTGCTCTGTATACCCATCTGTTGTTTTGCGGAAGTCCTCAGCTCGGTTCCAATTTATGCAGCTTGATCAGTCAGCGATAGAAGACAGGTGAAAAACCCGAAAGAGTCGCCCTTGCCTAAAGTCAGCACGAACCGATGGCCACGCGAATAATTTCGCGGCACCGTTTATCACACACCATGCTTTTCATTGATAACAAAGGCAATCTCGATGCATCGCTCAACTTGGCGCTGGAGGAATACTGCCTGTTGAACCTGCCGATCGACGAGAGCTACCTGCTCTTCTATGTGAATGCGCCATCGATCATCATCGGCAAGCACCAGAACACGTTGGAGGAGATCGATACCGACTTCGTGGAGGAGCGTGGCATCCGCGTGGTCCGTCGCATCTCCGGTGGCGGCGCGGTGTATCACGACCTGGGCAATCTGAACTTCAGCTTCATCCGGCGCTTCGACCCGAAGCACTTCAACAACTACCGCGAATTCACCGGACCGGTGGTGGCAGCCTTGGGCGAGCTCGGGGTGCAGGCCGAACTGTCGGGGCGCAATGACATTCTGGTGGATGGCCGCAAGGTGTCGGGAAACGCGCAGGCGGTGCGCCGCGACCGCATGGTGAGCCACGGTACGCTGCTCTTCCGTTCCGAGTTGGAGGACGTGGTACACGCGCTGAAACCCAAGCCCGGCAAGATGATCTCCAAGGGGATCCAGTCCATCCGTAGCCGCGTGGTGAACATCGGGGACTTTCTGCCGACCTCCGTGGACATGGAGGCTTTCCGCAGCGCCCTTCTCACGCACCTCTTCCCTACCGAGAAGACACCACCATTGCAGTCACTCACCGATGAGGACTGGACCAAGGTGCACGCACGGGCGGACAGCAAATACCGCACGTGGGATTGGAACTACGGAGAGTCACCGGCCTTCAACCTGCAACGGGTGCAGCGCTTCGCGATCGGCGAGGTGGATGCGCGCCTTCAAGTGGAGAACGGCTATGTGAAGAACGCCAAGTTCTACGGGGACTTCTTCAGCAAACGCGACATCAGCGAATTGGAACAGGCGATCACCGGCACCCGCTATCACCACGATGACCTCCGCGCCGCGATGGATGCGATCCACGCCGAGGAGATCTTCGAGGGCGTCGACGTGACCGAGCTGGTGAAACTGCTGTACTGAACGGACCAGCGGAGATCTCGCGCAAGAAAAAAGGGGATGATCGCGATGATCATCCCCTTTTCGTGGACCCGTAGGGAGTCGAACCCCAAACCTCCTGATCCGTAGTCAGGTGCTCTATCCAATTGAGCTACGAGTCCTTTCGTGTGCTTGCGGGCCAAAGTCCGGAAAGCGGGCGCGAATATAATGCCCGCCCGATCAACGCGGTTTGTAATACTTCAAGGCTTCTGGCATGTAGGTCTTTAGGTCGGCGATACGCCGTGCGTCGCTTGGGTGTGTGCTCAGAAGTTCAGGAGGCGCGGCACCCCCTGCTTGTGCCGACATGCGTTCCCAGAAAGCTGGGGCGATTCGCGGGTCGTAGCCGGCCATGGCCATAAAGACGAGGCCCATCTTGTCCGCCTCGCTCTCCTGTTTTCGGCTGTAGGCCAGCAAACCCAATTGGCTACCAATGCCGAAGGATTGTAGGAAGAGGTTCGTAGCTGTGGATGGCTTTTCGGCGGCCAGCACCTGCAAGGTCATTCCCGCGCCCTGCACGGCCATGGCCTGGCTCATGCGCTCATTCCCATGCCGCGCGATAGCGTGCGAGATCTCGTGGCCCATCACCAAAGCCAAACTTGCTTCATCCTTGGTCACTGGCAGCAAGCCGGTGTATACCATCACCTTGCCGCCCGGCATGCACCACGCGTTCACCACGGGCTGGTCCACCACGTTGAACTCCCACTTAAAGTTCGCCACGCGATCAGCGGCATTGTTCTCTCCCAAGAAGGTGGTGGCCGCAGCGGCCAAGCGCTGGCCCACGCGGCGCACCATAACTACTTGGGGATCACTGGAGGGAAGTGGTGGTATGGAATCCAGAAAACCTTGGTATTCGGAGAGGCTCATGCTCATCATCTCGCTCTCCGGCATCAAATTCAGTTGGCTCCTTCCAGTAATGGGCACCTTGGAGCAGCCAAGAGAAAGGACGATGACCGCTGTTGTGGCCATCGCTCCAATTGCGTTCTGTCCTATCCTCATTGGATGTCCGCTGAAAGGCCACGTTCACAAAGGGCCTCACGGAGCGGCCGCAATGCGGTATACGCACCGCGCTTCACGCTACACTTACCGATGTGATGGACCAACCAAGCGCACTGTTCGGCTTGGATCGGCTCATGGCCGCAGATCTCCATCAGGCTGACGATAACGTGCTCGAAGGTGTTCACATCATCGTTGTGCAGGATGATCTCACGCGCTTTCGTGGTCTTGTCCTTCACCTCCAGCAACTCCTCCAGTTCCTGTTGTACGCTCATAGTTCCCGTTCCTTGCTTCGGTACTGCGAAGATAGGGAACGTGGGGGTGGTCCTTTACGGATCCCGCAGCTTCGGCAGATATCCTCAACGAGTTATGTGCAGAGGGCACATCTGGAAGCGGATGCACTGCGTCCTCCCACTTTCCATTACAGAATGTCGAGAATGCTGGACGTAGCCTGTTGCATCTCGCTTCTGCGCACTCTAGTCCCCGGTCGGAAAGACGCAACCTGCGGTGCCTATGGTGTAGCCAACTCCGGATCGACAAGGATCGATGGGCCGAGCTTTGCCAACAATGCCCTTGCATCGCCTACGGGGATACGCCTCCCATTGAGGTAGGCCGTAACAAAGGCGTCCGACACACCGAGGACCACGGTGGCGTTCTTACGCGTGCCGGCCGTGACGACATCCCTGAAGATCCCGGTGGTGTAGCGGATCTTATTGTTCGCGGTGCGCTCGCTGTTCAAAGGTGTGATGTTGAAGAGGCGATCCAAGGGCGTAGGCTTGCTGTAGACACCCACCTGCACCGTGAAGAAGAGGCCCTTAACGGTTTCGACTTGTTTGGCGGGAGCAGCGGTCGGGTCATTGTAATAGTTGTCCGTGGTGGGCATAGGATGGAAATCCTCCAGCAGGGCTTGGGCGGAGGTAGGATATTTTGCCAATGTCGTGGCTTCCCCATCTGTGGCCGGAGTGGTTGTCGACGCTGGTATCGTGACGGGAGTTTCTGCTGGGGTCGCTTTGGGGACATCCACTTGGCGTGCAGTTGGAGCCATGGCCGCGATAGTACCAGTGCCATTGGACTCATCCGCCTGCTGCAAGGTGACCCTCTGTCCGTCCATATAGGCGACCACAAAAGCATCCTTGTAGCCTCGGTTGCGGATCAGGTCCTGGGCCTTGAATGCTTCTTGGCGATCATCGAAGCGACCTGCGGAATAGCGGACCAATCCAGTACCCACATGCATACCTGTTACCGGTGTCAGGTCTTGGAAGGCCTTTGCGGGCAGTTCTTTCCGGAAGGCACCTACCTGCACCATGTAGACCAATCCTTTGGGAAGCGGCACATCCATGGAAATGGCTCCTTTGCGCGGAGCGACATCCGGACCGACAGCAAAGGCGTTCGCATCACTCACGCTGGTTGGTGCTGGCAGTGGTGCGGAGTTTGGCTTCGGAGTGGAGCCCGCTGTCTTCGCTATCGACGGGGTTGGCACATGCTGAACTACAGGAGGCTTTGGTTCCACGGCAGAAAGAGGTGGAGTTGGAGCTGGCGCAGGAACTGACACCGGTCCTGCTATTTGTGGAGTAGGTTCCTCGCTAGCGACCGGTGGAGCAGGAACTGGAACTGTCTCGGCTGGATGAGGCTTCGCTACCACCGAAGCAACCGTCAACACTGGAACTGGCGCGGGCACAGGAACTGGCACCGGCGCAGCTACTTGAGGCTTCGTTTCCGGGGCCGCCAGCGTCGGTGCGGTCGTTTTCGTTGGGGCCTGCTGGACGGATGTGTCTGCTTTTGACGGCGCAGGGATAGGAAGCTCCGCTATGGCTTGGTCCTTCGGAAGGGATACGACAGGAACCTTTACCACGGGTGCGACGGCCCTGGAATCTTCCATGGCCATCAGTGCCCCGGCCTGTTCAGCAGGAATACTCGCGAGATAAGCGGCTGCCTGCCCATCGTAATTAGTGGCACTTCCCGCCAGAGCCTGCGCCACGATCCTCAAGGAATCTGCTTGCTTGAAAAGCATCGTGGACCGGGTGCTCAAACGCGTCACCTCGTCATCCTGTCCACCGGAACCACCGAGCTTCGAGGCTTGATCCTTCAGCACCCAAGCTTGGTCCGTGCGAGCTTCCGCATCCGCCAAGGCAGCATCTGACGCCTGTCTATCGTCGCGTGCCTTGCTGCGCAGAAGGAAGAATTGCCCCTGGCCTGCGCCCGCCTGTGCAACGGGCATCTTGACTTCCGCAACGGTATCCACTGTGCTTGGGACTTGGGCGCTATTGGTGTCCTTTCCCACTTGCGGTCCACCTTCATTCACGAGCGGTGACGCTGAGACAGGTCCAGCTACTTCAGCCACACGCCCGGACGCAGCAACCGATGCTCCTTCCAAAGGACGGACGGACGGTCCATCACCGTTCGCCCCGGATGGCACTAAGGGAGCAGGACCATCCACTCCGCTTTTCACGATCACGTTATTCGCTGATCCCTTGGCTGGAATTGCCGGGAGCACCGCATTCGATCCGTCACGCGTGATGTCCGATCCATCGCTAGCTCTTGGCGAGTTCTTGGGATCGCCCACTGCAACTATAGATACTGCTCCATCTGCCGTACTGGAAACAACTGCCCTATCCGACTTCGTTCCGGTCGGCATCCCCTCCACTACAGATGGGACTTCCGCCATGCGCTGCTGCACTTCAGCATACGTGATATCCTCCTTAGCGGACGAGCCTGCTTTCAGTAAATAGTTACGCACGGTGATCGCTTGATCCAGCTTCTGTAGGGCGTGCAATTCATCGAGATAAGCGAGACGATACAAGCTGTCCCGAATGACGATATCCGATGCCTTCACGGCATTCTTCCGAAGCAGCGCACCGTGATCCCTGTCCACTTGTGCGGCTTGGATAGATCCACTCGCCATCTGTGCCAGTGGTCCATCTGTGGGACTACCGAGCTTCTTCAGTGCCTTATCCTGTGCCGCGAGACTATCCTGGTCTGTCGCATATTCCTCCTTCATCAGGAAGCCGGCGCGCTCCCCGATCCCCGACTGCCGGATCAGCAGGTCATCCTTCACCTTGTCGATTTGCTGCTGCAGGTCTTTACGGGCGCCATTTGCCGCTACCGCGGCCAAGATGCTCTCCAAGGAATCGACCTTGTAGAGATCAGCCTTCGCCAGTTTCACCTCGGCGGTGTTGATGGCTGCGGCGTCACGCGCCTTGGGCGATAAATACTGCACCGCACTGGCATAGATGCTGGAAGTGTCCGGAGCGATAATGACACGGTCATCTTTTAAAGCGATCGCGAGGTCAGCGGAGGAGTCGATGGAACCGCCATCGGTTGGAGCGGACGCTGGCATTTGGGAGAGGTCAGCAGAAGCGATCGGTCCCCTGCTCACCGGAGCGCCTGGCTTTTGAGCTATGGCCAAGGACTCTTCGGCCACCTTCACGTGCTCGCTCCTCAGTGCTTTCAAGTGATCGATATTGGACCGTATGACCGCTGTGTCTTCGGAATGCTGCGCCAACAAAATGGTCTGGCGGGTCAAGTGCGCATCTATACTGTCCACGAGTTCCACCTCCAACTGATGCTGCGCGATAGCCTTGCTCCTTTCATTGCCTGCAGCGTCCGTTATCTGCTTTTGCCGCCAAGTGAATCCTGGAATGATACCATCCACGGATTGCTCTGACAGGCTCGCGGGGTCGTTGTCCAACAGGGTGTATCTGAGCGGGTCAAGTCCGTTCGTCCTTTCCGGTTGCGCCGTGTCGCCTGCGTCGTCAATATCCCGAGGCGCGGCATTGGCAACAACAGCCTGGGGACCCGCCTGGTCCATATCCGCAGCGGGTTGTGCATTCGCCCGTGCATCCAACGCCATGCGGGCTTGATGCAACGCGGTCATCTGCTGTTCCTGCGCATGGATCTGGACGTCCAAGCTGTCGCGCTCCGACTTTTTGGCCGCGCCTTGCTTCAATTGTTTCAATTCAGCGAGCTTGTTGGATGCGAAAAACATCTGTTCCTCTTCATCGTTCACCGAGGCCACGGAGGTGACGCCTTCGCCTTCTTCCGTCGAGGCCGGTGTATTTCCATTCGCGGCAAGGTCCAAGTTCCCAGCCGCTCCATCAGCTTCGTGTGCGAGCCCCACGTTCGTACCCCCTTCGGAAGGGTTCGCCGTTATGGCCGGGATCGCATTGTCATCCTGCTGGGTCGCGTGCAACGTGTCCTCAATGGATACAAACTCTTCGCTGTTAGGGCTTCCACTTGTTTGAGCGGCAGCTGCTCCGGCCACCGGTGTTCGCTGATCCAGTCCGGAGCCACGTGCCATCGGAGTTTCAATTGCACCACTCGCTGGTGCTTGTCCTGTGGTGGTGCTCGTCCCGATACCGCTCTGCGCGGGCGCTGTTCCCGTGGCGGCTTTATGCGTCGTCCTGCTCCCATCGGTGGCAGTGGAGGTCGTGGCGGTGCCGGATGCAGCATGGGTTGATATCGTGGTGGGAACGATTGCGGTGCGCGCCTCGGTGTTTCCCCCATTCGCAGCCTGCGCCAGCTCATCCGAACTTGATCCCCAATCAAACGTGCGACGTTCCTTTTCCGCAGCCGATTCCGTGATGGATGCATCGTACCGCTGATCGATGGCGAGCGCTGCTATGTTCGCTTTCACCTTCGACATCCGCTGTTCCATTCCAGCCAGATCAGGCGTAGCGGCAGGCGCTGACGTCACGGCGGAGTCGGCTTGGATATGACGCAGCAGCGCCACCTGTCCGCGTGCGCTGGCGGCATCATCTTGACCGTTTTGCGCTTTTGAGAAGGCTATATCGGTCTCCTCCAGCAACGCGGCGTGCTGGCTCTCCAAGGTGACGAGCTGTTGTGAAAGCTCATCCTTCTTCTTGCCATTGGCATTGTCGCGATCGCGCTTCATTCGTGCGATACGGTTGGCGAGTGCCACTTCGTCCTCCCGTTGTGCATTTGCTTGAACCAATTTCCCAGCGGCGGTCTTCTCTGCGTCGCTGGCAGCCCTACGTGCCCGCTCATTCTCGCTGATCCCCGCGCTGGGACCCGCCCGTTGTTCAACTTGTGCCTTCAGCTGCTTGAGCGCATCGGTGGTGGCCTCGGCATCTTCTTTCCCGATCGCTTGCGCAAGTGCAGCTGAGGTCTTGGCCGCTTCAGTGGCTTGCATCAAGGACGTTTGTTGCGCCGCACCCAGGTCGTGGCCGGCGCTGAGGGCAGCGCTTGCCCGGTCATTGGCCTCTTTGGCGCGTTGGCGGGCTTCCGCAGCCTGTGTCATCAGCGCATCGCGGTCGGGTCCTTGTTCCATGGGCGAGGCCTGTTGAACAAGGTTCTGCGCCAGCGTGGAGGCTTTCTCGGCAGCATCAACGTTGCTGGCCGCCAAGGCAAAGGCCGCATCGGCCTCCTTCCCTTGGCGTATCCCGCGTTGGGTCAGGTCGTTCTGTTGACCCTGTGCCATCTTCACGGCATCAGCAACCGACATGTTGCCTGCAAAACCCGCCGCGTTCATCGGATCTTCGGCGTCCTTTTCTGGTGCGGTAATGACCGCTACAGGCTTCTCTTCGGTGACGTCCAGCTTTGCGCGCCGCTTGATCTCGTCCAATGCCAAGGCCATCACATCATCATGCAGCGGCTGGTCGAAATGGTTGGTAATAACGAGCTTCTCGCCTCCATCGTTCACTAATTTGATCTCCTGTGCGTAAGCCGCTGGCCGATCACTAGCGGGGACGATCACCTCGCCCAGATGCTTCTTTCCGGTCGGGCCACCTTCCACCAGTATGGAATAGCGGCCTCCGCGTGGAAGGGCGAGCAGGTATCCGCCGGCGAGGTCCGTCTTCACATCAGCGACCATCACACGGGTCAGCGCATCCTCCACGACGATGTGCGCTTTGTGGTCAGTGATGTCGAAAGCGGAGGCGTAGGTCCCTTCGATCACGGTAAGGTTCACGGGGGCTGGCGTAGTGCCGATCCGATAGACGGTCTCCATGTCCTGCTGGCTCGCGCGCGTGCTCGCGAAGCAGGCCTGCTTTCCGTCCGGCCCGACGATGTAGAGCATCTCGTCCGCTGGCGTGTTCACAGCGAAGTCCATGTTCTCCGGCGGGCCGAATATCCCCGAGGCCTTGTCGTAGCTGCTCTTGAAGACGTCATAGCCGCCCATGCTGTTGTGGCCTTTGCTACAGAAATAGAAGGTCTTCCCGTCCGGGGCCATCACGGCATAGTCCTCGTCCTGGTCCGTATTGACATAGCCAGCGAGTTTCACCTTATCACTGAAGCCGCCGGTGGGCAGGACTTCCGTGCGATAGATGTCACGGCCCGTCTTTCCATCCTTTCCATAGCTGCTGAAGTAGATGGTACCGCCGCCGTTTGGGAGATAGACCAGTGAACGTTCCTTGCTCTTCTTGTCCAAGGAGGTCATAAGTTCCTCCGGCGTAGTTACGATCTTCCCTCCGATGTCGCTGAGGTCGTAGAAGCGGAAGAAGTCCGAAGCGGCCACTTCCACCTTGTTGAACACCTTGATGTCCTTTATGTTGCTGAGTAGGTTCTTGCCGTTCCGGCATTGCTGGACCAAATCGTCCACGGGGAATTTATCGAGCAGCCTCTTGTCGGCAGTGCCCCGGAAATGCTCGTAGGCGGTGATGGCCGCATCGAATTGATAGTCCAAGTGATAGGCCCGGCCGAGGAAGTACCACGCGAGATTGTCCGTGGCGGGACCCTGAACGGCGAATTTCAGATAGCCAACTGCTTTCTCCTTATCGTCACTTCCATAGAGGGAACAGGCTCCAAGCCTATAGTTCAGGTCGTGATCACCGGGTTCCAAGCTGACCAACTGCGTATACATCGGCAACGCCTGTGCATAGGCGCCTGCTGCGAACAGCGCATCCGCCTTGGCATGCAGCTGCTTGTCCCCGCCTTGTGCGAGCGCGAGCAACGGCAGGAATGTCAACGCCATCATCGCCCAACGGGAACCTGTGCTTGGGTTGCGTACCGGTCCGATGGCGATCACGAGCTTCATGTCTTGGCACTTGAACGGCCAAAAAGGTCCATTCGGTTCTCCCGCCTTTGCCACAAGCGCACGATGTTGTGCCGATGCGTGTAGAAGACCATCACGCAAAGCACCAAGGAAAAGATCCGCAAGACCTCACTGGGCTCTCGAAAAACAAGGATCACCGCGACCGGAAAGACAACCGCTGCGAACAAGGATCCCAACGACACATAGCGCCATGTCACGAAGACGATGAAGAAGACGATGATGCACATCAACGCGGACCCGGGATGCAGGGCGAGTATGCCGCCCAATGAAGTGGCGATGCCTTTGCCCCCGCGGAAACCGGCGAAGACCGGATATAGATGGCCGATCACCGCCGCAAGGACGAGGACCACGCGCAACAACGTCCAAGCGTCGGAATAGGGTTGAAGGCCACTCCACAAAGGAAGAAGCCGCACCGGGAGGAAGCCTTTCAGCACATCGATCAACAATACAGGGACACCCGCTTTCGGGCCTAGTACGCGGAAGGTGTTCGTGGCGCCCGCATTATGGCTGCCTTGTTCACGTACATCGATGTTGAAGAATCCTTTGCCCCACCAGACCGCGGTCGGCACGCTGCCGCAGAGGTAGGCGATGACCATCGCGATCACTCCGTAGGTCCACGGGAATCCCATCGTTCAAAGGCCGAAGCGGTCGCGGAACTCATCCACCTTCCGCTTGTTCGTAAGGATGAATTGATAATCAGGCGCGCCCTTCTTGCCGGAAAATTTCCGTTTGTCCTCCTTCAGGTCGCTGATCATCGTGTTGAAGTCCTTGCTGCTGCTGTAAGTATACATGTAGTTGCGTGCGTATTGGAAAAACCAGTACGTCTGGTCGTCCAACATGAGCAATACCGTCATCACATCGCCGCTGCGCTTGCGTTGGAATTCCACTTCGCCTTTCAAGTAGCGATACACACCCTTCTTTTGCACCGTGCCCACCCCGATAGGTCCATGGCTCTGCCACGCCTCGTCCGCTGCATTCCAACGCAGGTCCACGTCACAGAGCATCAGCGACTTCACCAGCTCGTCCGGAAGCCGCTTGATCTCCCCTTTTATGCTGAGTTCGCTGATGAGCTTGTCACTCTGTTCCTTACCCAGGATCTGCCGCAAGGAGCGCTCATAAGGTGTTTTGGAAAGGTCCACCTGTTTGGCATCCGGATAGGCTGTGATGTCAGCGGTCATCTTGTCGAACGCGTTATCCAGGAAGGGAAAGTCCAAATACATCGTGACGTGCTGACTGGCCTTGGCACTGTCGCTTCGGTATAGCAGACTACCGTAGGCCTCGGCCTGTACCTGCCCCAGATCCACCCCTTCGTGGATGTGTCCCTCGGCGGAGATGATGCAGCTGTTCGTTGCGAGGCCGACGATATCGCCGGGCATATCGCGCTGAAGGATCTTGTCCTTGTTGGAGATCAGGTAGGTATTGCTCTTCTTGTCGAAGAACAGCAGTCCCTTCGCACTGATGATGATGCGGTCATCCTTGTCCTCCTTACGACTGAGGAAGGTGCCGTAGGTCTTGAAGGGATCGTCCTTGCTGAGGTAGATGCCCGCGCCGATGGGAAGGTCCTCGGAATCCATGAGCGAGTCACTGACCGGAATGAAGACCTCTTGAGGATCGATCGGACCGGTGAAGTTCATCCAATTGCGTGCGATGCCGGGGCAGGTATGCTGAATGCGCGTGCTGCCGCTGAAAGTGAGTTCCTTCGTCGAGGCGTGCAGGATCACATCACCGAAGTAGTCGAACGCCGGGCTGAGCTGGAAGCCCTCACCCTGCGAGATGCGGCCGCGGGCGTAGGTCTGGTAAGCCGTATCCACATTGATGTTCTGTAAGTGGATGGTGAAGGCCTTGCCGGTCTCATCAACATAGTCGTACAGTCCGTTGCCGCTGTATTGGCGGCGCGCGGCGATGTTCACCGTAGCGTCGTGGATCACGTGGTACTTGTTCACGAAGTTGGCGGTGACGATAGCGTGCGTGAGCGGTTGCATCTCGGCATTCTTCCCGATCACCACGCGCATGCTGTCCGGGGTGATCAAGGCGTCGGCAACGCGGATATACTGCACATCGGTCGCGGTGATCAGGTGCTTTTTAAGGTCGTAGCGCGCCTTGGGCGCCATAAAGCTGAGCGAATCCTGGTCCGGACGCACACTGATGAAGTTGCTTCCGGAAAGATTCAGGTCCGAGTTGCCCGTCCCCGCAGTGCGATCGCTCTCCAGTTCGAGATCACCTTGGTCCATGTACCATTTGAAGCGGTCCATGAAGCACACATACTGGTTCACCGGGAATTCCACTTTCGTCTCGGAGCCGTTGCTCACAAAATCGCCGTAACGTTCATCCAGCTTGATGGTGGCATTCACGTTGTCCGTGCGAAAGGCGATGCTGGCCGTGTCGCCCTCGGTAAGTCTGAAGTCGCTCGTATCGGCATGGACCTGCATGGACTTCAGATCGAAGAGCTTAGACTTGAGTGTGGCATTGGTGAAATCGACCAAGCCCGCCCCCTGCATACCCTTGGCCGTCAACTC
>JBEPUG010000108.1:0-12005 GCA_041691695.1 Flavobacteriales bacterium | reverse complement strand
GTGGTGGTGCTAGCCAATGTAGCGGCGCAATGGGTGAGGACCGCATCATCGAAGTGCCTTTGGGCACCATAGCGAAGGACAATGAAAGCGGCGAGGTCCTCTGTGAGATCACTGAACCTGGCCAGGAAGTGGTCCTGCTGCAAGGCGGTCGCGGCGGTCTGGGGAATCAACATTTTCACAGCGCCACTTTCCAAACACCGCGTTTCGCTCAACCCGGTGAACCGGGGCAGGAACTCTGGGTGATACTGGAGTTGAAGGTTCTCGCGGATGTGGGCTTGGTAGGATTCCCGAATGCGGGGAAGAGCACGCTGCTCTCTGTGGTCAGCGCTGCAAGACCCAAGATCGCCGATTACCCCTTCACCACCCTCGTTCCCAATTTGGGTCTTGTGGCCTATCGTGGTGGAAAGAGCTTCGTGATGGCGGACATCCCGGGTATCATCGAAGGCGCGAGCGAGGGGAAGGGCATCGGGCTCCGCTTCCTGCGACACATCGAACGAAACAGCGTGCTGCTTTTCATGGTGGCTGCGGACAGCCCGGACATCCGCGCGGAGTATGAGGTTCTGCTGAACGAACTCGGGCAATATTCCCCGGATTTGTTGCACAAGGATCGTCTACTGGCGGTCACCAAGTGCGACCTTTTGGATGAGGAATTAGCGAAGGCGATAATCAAGGAACTGCCCAAGGACGTCGAACACGTGCTGATCAGCTCGGTTGCCAACCAAGGGATCGATCAACTTAAGGACCTGATCTGGTCCAAACTGCAGATCACCGTGGAACCAGGCCCACGGCCAAGTGTGTTCTGATGGCTTGGACGGAAGCCATTCTCGCTGCGGACCGTACCGCTTTCCTTGCGGTTAATGGTGCGCACACTGCGTTGGTGGATGTGTGGATGAGCTACATCAGCGATCCACGACTGTGGATCCCTGTCTATCTTCTTTTTCTGGTGTTGATCAAAATGCGCTGGGGATGGCGCGGCTTCTGGTGGTCGTTGCCCGTGGTGGGATCGATGATCCTTTTCAGTGATACCGGCTCCGTGCTGTTGTTCAAGGATACCGTACAACGGCTTCGTCCCTGCCATGCGCCGGACCTGCAAGGCCTTGTGCACTTGGTGGATGGGCATTGCGGTGGTCTCTATGGATTCGTCTCATCCCATGCGTCGAATCATTTTGCATTGGCCACCTTCATGGTAGGTATGCTTCAGCGGCGACCACGCTGGGCTGTTGCGCTGCTCTACTTCTGGGCAGCGTTGATCTGTTACAGTCGCGTTTATCTCGGTGTGCATTACCCAGGCGACGTTATTGTAGGGGCGATGTACGGTGCTCTGGTCGGCGGCTTGGCCTATGGGCTTTTTCTCACCATCCATCAACGCATTGGCGAGCGATGAACATTTGGGCGGCGGTCTTTCTCGGCGGTGGCATTGGTAGTTTGCTCCGCTACGGCATTAGCAGGCTGCTACTGGCGCTGGACCTGCGGGGCGCATTCCCTTGGGCCACATTGGCGGCGAACATCATTAGCGTCATCATTCTGGCTTGGGTGCTCTTGCGCATGCCACATTATTTCCAGCAGCGCCCTGCGTTGGGCGCCTTCATCGCCGTGGGCGTCTGCGGAGGCTTCAGTACCTTCAGTACCTTCAGCTACGAGAACTTCCTACTGTTCCGGGAAGGGATGCCTGGTCTGGCCCTCGCCAACATCGCAGTGAACGTGGTAGCTTGCTTGGCCATCTTTTTCGTGATCGCCAGAAGTGCATGAGGGGCTTACTTTTCTTCACCGGTATCGCCGCCTGCTTCGCTCTTCACGCTCAAGACCCCCAATGGACCAAGCCACCCAAGTTGGTAGTAGGCATCGTGGTGGATCAGATGCGGGTGGATAACCTGTATCGCTATTGGGACGACTTCGGTGATGGTGGCTTCAAACGTCTGGTGCGTGAAGGTTCTTTCCAGCGCGATGTCCATTTCAACTATGTGCCCACATTGACAGGTCCGGGGCACGCCAGCATCTACACAGGAACCACGCCCTCACGACACGGTATTGTGGCGAATGACCGATACGACCGCACCAAGCGGCGCACGATATATTGTTCATTGGACACAGCGGTGGATCCTGTGGGTACATCAGCCGCTTCAGCGAGACGCTCACCGATACAGTTGCTGGCCAGTACGCTGGGCGATGAACTGGAGCTGCGAACCGATCGCCGAGCGCGCACCGTGGGTATTGCAATGAAGGACCGCGCTGCGATCTTGCCCATCGGTCGCACCGGCGATGCCGCATACTGGTACCAAGGAGGTGAGGAAGGCAACTTCGTCACCAGCTCTTGGTACATGAAGGAGCCTCCGCAATGGGTCAAGGACTTCAATGAGCGGCACCTAGCATCGAAATATCTCGACCAGACCTGGGACCTGGCCATGTCCCGCGATCGCTACCATACGCCTTTGCCCGATGACAATCCGTACGAATGGCCCTTGGCCGCTGGCGTGCCACCATCGCTGCCCGTGGACATGGCCGCCTTGCGAAGGAAGGGGGCGGATCTAGACCTGTTGCTGTATACGCCTTGGGGAAATACACTCACAACGGACATGGCCATCGCTGCGATCGATGGTGATTCGCTGGGCTTCGATGCCGTGCCGGACCTGCTTGCTCTGAGCTATAGTAGTATCGACGAGATCCAGCATAGCGTGGGTCAACGTTCCGTGGAGGCCGAGGATGCCTACGTGCGCTTGGATGCTGATCTGGCGCGACTGCTCGATCACTTGGACAAGCAGGTGGGCGCAGGGAAATACACCGTCTTCCTCACCGCTGATCATGGTGGTGCCGATGTGCCCGCCTACTTACGGGACCTCAAGGGCAGCGCAGGGTATACCTCGATGAGCGAATTGCAACAGAGGCTTGGGACGCTTGGCTTTGCATCGGTGATCGACACGATCTGGAAGGACCAGATCTACTTGGTCCCGAACGCTCCCGTCGGCACGGCGGATGCTATCGTCAGGGCGCTGAATGTGGATCCTTCCATTGCTTGCGCCCTGAGTGCCGATCAATTGGAGCGGCACGAGGCGATGACCGGGATCGCCGTCCCCATTGCCAATGGCTTCATGCCGCAACGTTGCGGAGATGTGCTTTTCGCTATGCAGCCCGGCTTCCTGCGTGGCACACCCGGTTCCAACGGCCGCGGTTCCACCCATGGCACCGCTTGGAATTACGACACTCAGGTCCCGGTGATCTTCTTTGGGCAGGGAGTCCGCGCCGGAGAAATAGTGCGTCGTACCTCCATCACCGATATAGCTCCCACAGTGAGCGCAATACTGGGGATGACCCTGCCCAATGCGGCGGACGGGGAAGTGGTCCCGGAGGTGGTGCTCACGCGCTGAACGGTTACCCGATAGGTCGGAGCGGCTGCCATGCCAGATCTCTCCAGATATGTTGAAACTGCGTTTCGCGGCGACGAAATGCCCTTTTTCAACGACCAAAGTGCTTATTGGACTGGCGCGGTGTGGTCTGGTGCTCTATGTTAGCTCCTCCGATGCCACCACATCAGCTCTCCCGGGGGGGATCCCTCCTCTTCTTGCTTCTCTTGGCCTTGAGTGCAGTCGCCCAAAAGGAGCTGGTCCTCAGCGCTATAAGTGGCACTGATACCGTTTCTGTCAACGGCCGTGCAGATGAGGCAATGGATACGCCAGTCGCTATTCAGGCGAATTGGTCGAACATCGATAAGGGGCTTGCCCAGTTCACCTTTAAGGTAAAGACTTCATTGGCCCCAAACGAGGAACTCCATTTGGATGAATTGATCGTGGCGGGGATTGAGCAGTACCTGGATCGACGCATCCACTTCACAAAGACCGGCGTGACCATTGACTTGTCGGTAGAGCGCATGGTGAAGGGGATCGATCGCATGATCGCCTCTTCCGCAGAGCACTTCGGAGCGCCGACCTTGGGTATTTCGGCAGCCACTCGATCGCAACTTCAGCGTGTCTCTCAGATCGATTGGAGCAAGGCCACGTTTGGCGTGGACGGCGGTGAAGACCAAGAGAAGTACTTGGCCATTTACTACTATGTGCGCTCTCAGCGACAAGAACTCGAGCGGCAATTGCGTAATGACCTGATCCCTTTGGCCAGCTTGGATGTTCTCGCTCCCAAGCAAACAGCTTCCTTGGATCCCGGCCGCACGGACAGCGTGCCAACAGTTTGCAGCACTGTTTTCGATGATCAGAATTTCCTGTGCCCGTTGGACCTGAAACCTGATAGCAGCGGAGCGGTGCACGATGTGCAACTGACCAATGACCTCTTAGCGAACATCACCGCAAGCGCCCAAGCCACCCAGGCCGTGGATGAACCGAAACTCCGCAAGCGGGACCGCTGGCTGAAGGCCGAATTGGACGCGATCAATGGGCGCATCGACAAAATGGACCAACGCAAGGAACTATGGGCATTGCGGGACCGCATGGATTCCATGGAAGGCCGTGTGGACCATCTGGACAGTGAGGTCGCGGAGTTGAGATCCGACAGGACCGGTCCCGCTTCCGGGGATAACCCTATAGCCAACCTGAGCGCGCTTACGGGGAAGAACATCACCATACACTTCGCTCTCGGATCAGCCCAAGTGGAAGGGACCAACCGGCTGTTACTGGAAGAAGTGGCCAGGGAAATGGGCCGATCCCCTATGGACCGTGCACTGATCACAGGTTACACCGATGCCACAGGCGATCCCTCGACCAATCTGGAATTGAGTGAGCGCAGAGCTAAGGCCGTGCGAAGCTTTCTCGCGGTCCTAGGCGTATCACCCGATCGCTTACTGCTCAACTATGACGGTTCGGGTCGAAGCACAGGGGAGAACGCGGCACAGCGCCGCGTCGAGATCGAGTGGCTGCGATGATCACTGGCCGGTGCGAACAACCCTATTGAATTCAGGCCTGACGCCACGGTTCTGTTGAGCCCGGCTAATCAATGGATGACCTACGTTCCTTCCGGCAGCACGGTCTGGTTGATCCTGAAGGTGACATCGACCGTTGTTCCGCCATCCTTGCGCCATTGCATGGTCCCATCCAATTGATCGGCCAATGCCTCCACGATCTCCAGTCCCAAGTGTTCTCCCACATCCGTGTCCGAGCCTTTGCCGTTATCGCTCACCGAAAGCTTAGAGAACTCCTGGTCCACCGGGGTCACCCGGATATCGATGTGGCCAACCGTGGAATGAGGAAAGGCGTGGAGATAGCAATTGATCAATAGCTCGCACAGGATCATTCCAAGTTGGATCCCTGTGTCCGCGTTCGTATGCGCTCCGGCGGTGTGAACCGTGTGACTGATGGCGCGGCTCTCCGGTTCGAACATGGCGGAGACGGCCTTGTTGAGGTCGTCGAGGAACACGTGCAGGTCGATCGCGGATAGATCGCGCTGTCGATACAATTTATGGTGGACCAAGGCCATGGAATCGATGCGACGCTTGCCTCGTGCGAATTCGGCGCGGGCCTCTATCCCAACGATCCTTTGCGCCTGCAGGTTGAGTAAGCTGCTTACCACTTGGAGGTTGTTCTTTACGCGGTGATGCACCTCGCGGTCCAACACCTCCCGTTCACCCAAGGCTTGGGCAAGGTTGCGCGCCTGCACGGTGGAGCGCCTTTGCTGACGAAGTACGCGCATGTCGGAATTCCGGCTTTGGAGCATCACCAGCACAAGCAGCAGGGCCAACAGAACGAGAAGCCCGAGTACCCACCACAATGCTTGTCGACCATCCTCATTCCAACGCTCGATAGGGTCAAAGTCTATCATCACACCGATATGGACAACTGCGCCATTCAGATCATAGGGCACGATCCGGCCGACCCAACTCTCATCACCGATGGAACGGTGGAACTCATGCGTGGGCCGCTCACTTTGCCAAGCCGTCATAGCGGTCCGCCAAGCACTACCTATATGAGAGGTGTCGATCGGGGCCAACGGCCTTCCCTTATCCGAGAGGAGCGTGGTGGATATCTCCGGGCTCCAGCGCGTCAGGTCGCCCAACATGGATGAAGGATCGATGTCGAGATGGATCACCCGATAGGCCGCAGTATCGTTCTGGCCACGAATAAGCAATGAGACATGCATCGTTTCCTCAGTTGCGCCCGCAGGTCCATCGGGCTCTGAAACGGACCATACAGGTTGATCTTGACGGTCCTCCAATGCTTGACTGAACCATATGCTTTCACGAGGATCGTCCTGTTCAGCTATGGTATCAGGCGGAATAGCAGGGAATGGTCTGCGCATCGGCCAGCTTGTTGACAAGCTGTACAAAGGGCTTTGAGAGCGGAACGTGGAGGTGAATCTCCACGTGCTGTCCACTCTTTGCAACGTGCGTTCATCGCCGTGATCGTTCGTCAGTCCGATGGCCTTGATAGGATATCGGTTTTGAAGAAGGGGCAGCCAGCGCTCTAGTAATTCCTCATTCGACCGATGATCCTGAGCGGAGACGTAGTTCGCCTCCCGGTCCAAGTCCCAGTCAAAGGTCTTCGCCAGCAGGTCGAATCGCCATCGTTGACTATCCACCGCCCTGTCCAACGCCAACATTCCCAACTGCTGCGCGCGTTCCTTGTTGCGTACCAATCCTCGGGCAAGAAGGCCTAAGGCCAATACCATCAGGACGGACACACCGATGATCGTCCACGGCTCGGAGATCGCGCGCTTCTTCATCCCACTTCGTGCAACGTGGGAACCATCAAGGGCACCGGTCGATGGTTTCGGTGGTGAATTCCGTGAGCTCCACTTTCGTGTCAGGGCTGGCCGCCTGCTCCGGCGTTATCTGCTTGGGGATGAAATAGATCCCGTTCATCTTGCCATTGAAGGTACGCCCTGCCGGGATGCAGGTGTCGGCGCTGAACTGCTCCACGGTGAAGCCTTGGTAGTAGAGATCCAGTCCCATGTGCAACTGTTGCGCGGAATCGCCGGAGTTCACGATCTTCAGCAGGAGCTCGGTCGGTTTACCGGACTTGAGGTTCCATCGATAGCTCACGGAGACATGGTCCTTCGTACCGGCCTGCATGAATTGCGGCGCCTTGCATCCGAGAAGGATCAGGGGCAGAAAGGGGAGGAGGGATCGTTTCATCAGGCTATGGAACGCAAGATCGCAATGGTTTGGTCGATCGCGTCATCTTCAAGGTCCAAGTGCGTAACCATCCGCATCATGAAGGTGCCGAATTGTGACGCATGGACATTCTTTTCGCGAAGTTTCAGCAGCAGGTCCTTCGCAGGCATGGAAGGTTTCAGCACGGTGACCACGATGTTGGTCTGCACAGGTATCACTGCTTCAACGTATGGAAGTTCGATCAATCCGGCTTCCAAGCGTTTAGCCCGGGCATGGTCCTCGGCGAGCCGTTCAACATGATGGTCCAACACATAGTGGCCCGCTGCGGCCAGGATGCCCACTTGACGCATGCCGCCACCGATCCGTTTGCGTACCCGTCGCGCTTGCCGGATGAAGGCATGGCTGCCAACGAGCATGCTTCCCACCGGAGCGCCCAATCCCTTACTCAGGCAGATGGAGATCGAATCGAAAGGCGCGCCCCATTGCAAGGGCGTATTTCCGTCCACGGTCATCGCGTTGAAGATGCGGGCGCCATCGAGGTGCAATTTCAGTGCATGCGTATTGCAAGTGGAGCGGATGCGCTTCACTTCTTCCAGGTCCCACACGCTGCCGCCGCCGCGATTGTTCGTGTTCTCGATGTTCACCAACCGCGTACGGGCCAAATACGCGGCGTCCGGATCGTTAACGGCATCGGCCACGGCTTCCGCGCTGAAGCGGCCCCGGTCCGAAGGGACGAACTTCACGCTACAGCCACTGGTGGCCATGGTTCCACCGCCCTCATAGCGATAGATGTGTGCGCCCTCTTCGCAGATCACTTCATCGCCCGGGCTTGTGTGCACGTTGATGGCGATCTGGTTGGTCATAGTGCCGCTGGGGCAGAACATGCCTGCCTCGTGGCCGAAAAGCTTCGCCATACGCTGCTCAAGGGCATTCACCGTTGGGTCTTCACCGAAGACATCATCGCCTACCACGGCAGTTGCCATGGCGTCGCGCATCGCGGGAGTGGGCTTCGTAACGGTATCCGAACGCAGGTCGATCGCCATGATGGGGCCAAGGTAACAAGGTGCGCAAGGCGCGTTTAGCGAGGCCTTAGTGTAGTCTGCGCTTCAATTCGGTGAGCATTCTCAACTCCTTGCCATGAATGCCATGGAACGCATGGGCCACCACATCGGCGGCGCGCATCACCAGCTCCTTCTGCTCGGCGCAAAGTCGCTCCTTATGCTGAGTGAGATAGATAGCGAAGGAATCGAAGGCCTCCTCAGGTGGATCACCGTTCTCCACCATGACGTCGAATTCAAATTCCGTGATGTAGGCCTGATCCGTGCCGAAGTGATCCGTGGATGCCTCCTGCGGAACAAGCTGCTCGGAAACCACGCGCTTCATTGTAGCTGCCTCCTTCACATGGATCCTTCCGTCAACCGCGGCGATCGCATAGAGCAACTTGCCTAACTCCGAATAGAATTTCTTCTGGTCCACGCCGAAAGGTAAGGCACCTGCCGGAGAGAAGTTCACGATCCCGGCGAGAAGAAATGCTTGCAGACATTGCAGTACATACCGCGCTCCGTCACCATAGGATATACGCCGAACAGCAGCCCGAGTGCCAAGTGCATAATGCCATTCTTGGAACGTGGTTTCGATATGCCGTTCATCAGGTCGGTGGAACCGCACTTCGGGCAGTGGATGGGTTGTTCGTCCTCATCCAGATAGGGCCGATGTTCGGTCTCTTGCAGGATCAGCAGGGCCCGTTCCTTGTCCGTCGATGCCACCTTCAGCTTTACCCCGCCGAGTGCTACGCCCAAGGCACGGTTCAGTCCGATGATGTGCTCGTCATTCACATATGCTTCGATGCCCTCATTCTGCAAGAGACAACGGCCCAAGTGCGCTTCCAGCGGGTCATCATAAAAGCGCACCGACACGAGATCGTATCGCTCCGGATTCATGTTCTTCGGGCCACTAATAGGCCATCGCGCAAGGGAACCATCACCTTCTCCACACGTGGGTCGGCGTTCACGCGACGTGCGTATTCCATAAGCGCCTTGCACTGATCATCCTGTTCTGCTTGTGGTTTCAGTACATCTCCACTCCAGAGCAAATTGTCCGCGATGATCAGACCGCCGGGGCGCACCTTGTCGATCACCGCTTCGAAGTACTTCGGATAGTTCTGCTTGTCGGCATCGATGAAGACGAGGTCGAAGGGCGCGCGCAACGTGGGAATGATCTCCAGCGCGGGCCGATGGTGCATGGTGATGCGGTCCTGCATGCCGGCCTTCTCGATGTAACGGTCCACCATCTCCGGCAAGTACGGGTCGATGTCGATCGTGTGCAGCATGCCGCCTTTCGCTAATCCTTCTGCTAGGCAAAGCGCGCTGTATCCGGTGAAGGTGCCGATCTCCACGATGGTCATCGGTTTCACCAAATGGCTCAGCATGGATAGGAAACGTCCTTGCAGATGGCCGCTCAACATCTGCGGCATGTGGACCTTTTCCTGTGTTTCGGCGGTGAGTTCTTTCAGGTAGGACGGCTCATTACCGCTGTGCGCTTCGCAATAGGCGTCGAGCGCGGGATCGATGAATTGCATGGCTTAAAGGTAGCTATGCCGGCTACGGTCACTGCTTGATCCAGCGCGTCCGGTAGCTGTTCCCTGTGGCATCCGTGATGGATACGAAGTAGACGCCCTTGCTCCATCCGCGCGTGTCGACTGATCGCCCTTTCATCCGTTGCTTCGCGAAAACACTTCGGCCCTGCGTGTCGGTGATGCGGATCTCCGCAGTGCCGGTGATCCCGGAAAGGGTGAATCCGTCCGCTCCAGGGTTCGGAAACAGGAGCAAGGTTGGTCGCGCTTGCTCTTTGATCCCGACATCGGTCGCGAGCAACCACCAGTCGCTCTGCCGTGTCGAACCGTTCTCGATGCCGGTGCCCATGATCAGGCCCACGTGCGGCACGAATGCGGCAACGCCTCCTTTTCGGTTGCCATTGGGCAGGTCGGCCACGGCGGCCCACGTCGTCGTTGCAGGATCATAGGACCAAGCCTCCGTCAGGCAGCACGGGCTGTAGTTTGTCGTTCCGCCGAGCGTGAAACCGACCGTGGTCCCGAAAGCACCAAAGGGATCGAAGCGGCCTGCGCCAGGAAGGTCAGGGATCGCTGTCCATACGTCGGCCACGGGATCGTAGCGATAGCCGTCCGCTACCCCGGTGGAGGAGCTGTCCTGACCTGCGATCACATAGCCGAAATTGCCGTCGCTGAAGGAGTTCGCCAAGAGCCGCCCCATGCCGGGATAGGAGGTGCGTTGCTCCCAGTTGTTGTTGGCCGGATCATAGCGCCAGCATTCATTGGTGAGCGCAGGATCCGCTCCATAGCGGCCCAGTACGATGTAGCCATAGCTACCGATGATGAAGCTCGAGGAACTCGAACGTCCAGCTGTGGGCAATGGCGCTTTCGCCGTCCATGCATCATTAGCGGGATCGTAGGCCCAGAGCTCGGCGTACAGGTTATTGTCGTTGCTGCCGCCGAAGAGATAGCCGATGCCATCGATGCTGAAAGCCGTGCAATACTGTCTTCCATCTGAAGGCAACGATGCCACTTGCTGCCAACTCGCGTTTCCCACGTCGTAGCGATACCAGTCGCTGGTATACCCGTAGTTCACATCGCGTCCGGTGCCCACATAGACATTCGAGCCAATGACGAAGGCAGCCGCATCATCGCGAGCCAAGCCGGGGAAATCCGGGAGTTGCTGCCAGCTTTGGGAGGAGGCCATTGAAGTGAACAGAAGAAAACAGGGAAGAAGGCAGCGCATGCCCGAAATTAGTCTCGTGGATCGGACAATCCATTTTCTGATCGTCTGATCGGCCGAAGCTTATCAATACGGGTTCTTCCCCGCCACGATCATCTTCGCCGCCACCAGCCTGCGGGCGTCCTTGCTGTTGAATGGCGCATACTTCGTGAAGCGCTTCGCCCCCATCAGCATCGCTTGGCGTTCATCGCCCTCTGCGAAGGCGCTTACCGCTTCCTTGGCATTCTTCGCGATGCGGTCCGCTGCATCATGGATAAAGATCTGCGTCATCGCCACTTGCTCCTTCACGGTTGCTTCGCCCTTCATTCCTGAGAGCTTCAACGTCCGCAACAGCACACTCTCCGCGAGGTAGGTGTCGATTACAATGTCGCTGATGCGCATCACGGTCTCCTGCTCCTCGCCTAGGCCGAGGCCCAGCTTCTGCGCCGCACCACCGGCGGCCATCAGCACGGCCTTCTTGAAATTCGCCACCATGCGCTTCTCCTCGCCGAGCAGACTCTCATCCGGCTCCGGCATCTCGGGAATGCCCATCAGCTCATCGGCCACCGCCTTCGCCGGACCGAGCAGGTCGAGTTGGCCCTTCATCGCGCGTTTCAGCAGCATGTCCACCGTCAGCAGGCGGTTGATCTCGTTGGTGCCTTCGAAGATCCGATTGATGCGACTGTCGCGGTAGGCGCGCTCCACGGGGCTTTCTGCGCTGTAGCCCATGCCGCCATAGACCTGCACGGCCTCGTCCACCACGTAGTCGAGGCATTCGCTGCCGGCCACCTTCAGGATCGCGGCCTCGGCGGCGTATTGCTCTACGCCCTTCAGCAACGCCGTTGAGTGGTCAGCGCCACCGGACTTCAGTTCCTCGATCGCGCGTTCCATGTCGTTGCTGCAGCGATAGGTCGCGCTCTCCGCCACGTAGCAGTAGATCGCCATGTCGGCCAGCTTCTGCTGGATCGCGCCAAAGGAACTGATCGCCTTGCCGAACTGCACGCGCTCGTTGGCATACTTGATCGCGTAGTCCAAGGTCTCCTTCGCACCGCCCAGCGCGGCCCCCGCGAGCTTGATGCGCCCGATGTTCAGGATGTTCACCGCGATCTTGAAGCCGTTGCCGCGCTCGCTCAGCATGTTCTCCACCGGCACCGGGCAGTCGTTGAAGAACACCTGCCGCGTGCTGC
>JBEPUG010000107.1:0-12055 GCA_041691695.1 Flavobacteriales bacterium | reverse complement strand
CGCGTACCCATCTATATCCGCGTCTACGACCCGGATTGCTCAGGCGCCATCGATGAGATGAAGGGCGCTTTCAACACCGTGACAAATTTTTCCGTTTACGGCGGCAAGGGCTGCATCACCGAACCGGATGCGCGGAACACCGAACCGGTGGGTAAGTACCGAAGCGGGAATCTCCTTGCCACGCGTGACTTTGGCGACGACCCCAAGTACGATCAGGGATGGTACACCTTCGGGCCCTTCGACCCGAGTTCCGGCGAAGAGGTGGCCGAGTATGGCGGCCTGGTCTTCAAGGTGATCGCGCAGGGAAAAAGCGGCGACGACGGTAACCTCTATCGCTACTTCATGAGCACCAAGCCAGATGCGAACGAAGCCATTGAAGGCGGCAACGCCTTCACCTTCGAGTATAGCTTCCGCCTGTATGACGACCCGAAGGAAGTGTCGCACATCTATCCCTATGTGGACGATCGCGTGATCAGCGTGCGCCAGAACAACTTCGATTGGGACAATGACGGGACCATCCGTGTGGTGAGCGTGGCCAAGCGCGGTGACGACATGAACACGGGAGGTGACAACCAATGGGCACATAGCGATCACCCGATCGTGAAGCAGGAACTGAACACCTCGTTGGACATTCGTTTCATCAAACGCCCGGACGGCGCGATCAAGAGCAACAACGTGGTGTTCTATGTGCGCAACCAGTATGGTGAACTCCTGCCCTTCTTCACTGTGCCTATCGGAGGTATCCCCCACTACAAGCCCCAGATGTCCGTCACCAAGATCACAAAATGAACGCGGGACGGATGCGCCCGACCGCGCTGGTAGTATTGATCATTGCGGTGATGCCAGCGGTGGCGCAGACCTATAAGTTGCGGACCATCGGTGCCGAGGACGGACTTACCAGTTCCTACGTGCACGCCTTGGCGCAGGATGCCTCAGGCCATCTGTGGATCGGGACCGGCGAAGGTGTAGGCCGCTACGATGGACATTCCGTCCGGATGTTCACCACGGCGGACAGCCTCTCGGAAAACTTCGTTTCCAGCATTCGACCGGATACGCTTGGCAACGTCTGGTTCGGACACAACGAGGGAGGGATCAGTCGGCTGAACAATGGGCTGATCCAAAAGATCGCGACCTCGGATGTCTCGACCAGCACCATCAATGCCATGGCAGTGGATGGACATGGTGGCATCTGGGCATTGGCCCAGAATAACGGGATCCTGCACGTGAATTCCAAAGGTCGCGCAACCCTGGCCTACACCTTGGACGGTACACTTTGGTACAGCCTATTGTCCTTGCCCGATGGGCGGATATTGGCCGCGACGAGTTCTGGGTTGCTTCTGCTGAAGATCACAGGCAGCGATTCACTGAAGGCCGTGGGTGACATGAGTTCCGTCACACATGCGCCGGTACGCGCATTGGTACGCTCCGCACACGACGGCAGGATCTTCGTGGGCACCGAGGACGAGGGCATCATCGCTTTCCGCTTGCAGAGCGATCGACCGATTGATGTCAACGAACTGGGCGCGGACGAAGGATTGGGGGCTCTCCATGTGCACGACATCACGCTGGGAGCACATGGCCAATTGATCGCCGGCACCTTTGGGAGCGGCGCATACGAGATCGGCCTTGGAGGCGATAGCATCACCTCGCTGCTGCACTACGATGCCAACAACGGCCTGGGCACGGACAACGTGGAAGTGGTCTTCACCGATAGCGAGAACGATCTTTGGTTCGCACGCATCGGTCCGGGTCTGGCGCGGCTCTTGGACCGCTCGGTGGTCTACTATGCTGCCGACGCCGATGATGCTGACGTACGAGCGTTAGCCGACCATGGCCACGATGTGTGGTTCGGCTTGAACGGTATGATCCTCCATGTGGAGGATAACGACATGACCCGGTTGGACACTTTGGGCAAGGCCGAGGATGTTCCCTCGGACAAGATCACCGCGCTTCTCTGCGGAAGCGATGGCCGGTTATGGGCCGGTACGGGATCCAAGGGGCTTTATCACCAGGATGAAAAGGGACGCTTCGTGCCGGTGGCCACAGCGGATGATCGCATGGCCCTGCAAATACACGCCTTGACCCAACGTGGCAAAGAGATCTGGGTGGGCACCTCCAACGGCGTCTTCATTCTCGGCGGCGATCACCTTCGGCACCTCACCACCGAGAGTGGGCTTTTGCACAACCAGGTGAACGCGCTGTTCACCGATGCCAAGGGCGCAGTATGGGCGGCATGCAACAACGGCGGCGTCAGCGTGGTGCGCGATACGGTGCTGAAGAGCTTCACCCTCACCCGCCAAAGCAATGCCTACCACGTCACTGGCATCACGCAGGACAGTTCGGGAACAATGTGGTTCAGCACCAAGGGTAACGGCGTGCGCTACATCGACGGCGATGAGGTGCGCGGCATCGGAGAGGCGCAGGGATTGAAGTCCGACTATTGCTACGCGATCGCTGCAGATGGACATGGCGGCATCTGGGTCGCACATCGTGGCGGGGTGACCCGCATAGACAAAAGCACCCACGCGACGCGCACGTTCGACCGCCACTTCGGACTTACCGCGGACCGCGCGGTCAACACGGTGATCGCGGGGGATGGGCGCGAGCTCTGGTTCGGAACAGACAAGGGTGTGCTCCGCTATGATATCAGCAAGGATGGCGAGCGCCAACAACCACCACCTGTGACCCTCACGCAAGTGACCATAAACGGGAGGGACATGCCCTTGAATGGGACGATCCTCTTGCCGCCAGAGGACTATCGCATGGAGTTCGATTACCTCGGGATAAGCTTGAAGGACCCCGATGCGGTGCGGTACCGATACAGGCTGGAAGGCCACGACTTCGAATGGACGGAGACGGATCAGAAGACCGTGCACTATACGCGCATCATGGATGGCGAATACACCTTCCAAGTGGAGGCCTCAGTGAATGGACAACCGTTCACCGATAGCATCGCCACAGTACATATCATCGTGCACCCACCGCTTTGGAAACGAGATTGGTTCCGCATCCTCTGCATACTTCTATTCGGATCGATACTGTACGGCATATTGCGCCTTCGGGAGCGCCGAGCCCGGCTGGCCCGGGAACTGCTTGAACGGAAATTGGAGGAGCGCACCTTGGAACTGAAGACCAAGAAGGAGGAGATCGAAGCGAAGAACAAGGACATTACCGACAGCATCAATTACGCGCAGCGGATCCAGCAAGCCATCCTACCCTCACAGGCCCGGTTGACCGCGCACTTCCCGAACTCCTTTATCATCCATGGCCCGCGCGACATCGTGAGCGGCGACTTCTACTGGTTCCGCCGATTCGGCGCCAAATTCATCTTGGCCTGCGCGGATTGCACCGGCCATGGTGTGCCCGGCGCATTCATGAGCATGATCGGGAGTATGCTCCTGCGTGAAGTGAGCGTGGACAAGGACGTGAACTCTCCGGACGTCCTGCTGCGCAACCTTGATGATGAGCTCCGAACAGTGCTGCAGTATCAAGGCGAGGACAGCAACAATCACGATGGTATGGACATCAGCCTGTGCGAGATCGACATGGAGAGCCGCAGGCTACGGATCGCCGCGGCCATGCACGATGTGCTGATCGTTAAGGACGGCCGGTTACAACGCGAACGTGGTAGCCGACGATCCATCGGCGGCGTGATCATGAACGGCATGTCCGCTGACTTCGCTCTCTCCGAGGTCCAACTCGCAGCGGGCGATCGCATCTATCTCTTTAGCGATGGCGTGGCCGATCAGTTCGGCGGGGCGGCGGGCAAGAAGCTGAAGATCTCCGGATTGATGGCCTGGATCGACGAGACCAAGGACCTGCCGATGGGAGAACAGGCCGATGCATTGCGTGAACACTTCCGTACCTGGATCGGCGACCGCGATCAAGTGGATGATGTGCTACTGATCGGCATCGAGGCGTGAACCGGTGCCACCGGCAAAGCCATTCCTTCCGCTGCTCCAGCAACGCTTGGTTAATTTGGGGCGTCCGTTCCGTGATGCGCCTGCGCTCCCTCCTTCTCCCGTCCACCCTGCTGGCTTGCGCAACGCTGTCGGCACAACCCGCTTTGCGCTTCATCGAGAACCGCGGGCAATGGCCTGCACAGGTGGTCTTTCGCGCGGAAGCACCAGATGCCATCATCTGGTGCGAGCGTGGATCCATCGTGATCGACCGCTTCGACACGGAGGCCATCGCCAAGCTTCACGCAGGGAATACCAAGGAGTACGACCCGAACGCGTCGCGCGTGATCCGCCATCACGCGTTGCGCATACGGTTCGCACAGTCCACCGGGCCAAGCCGTTGCGAGGGCATCGGCGTGCAAGGCGGCGCCTACAATTACTTCATCGGGAACGACAAGAGTCACTGGGCCTCCAACGCGCATGCCTTCGCCGCCGTGGTGGAGCATGACCTTTATCCGGGCATCGACCTGCGGCTGCGGCGCGGTGGTGAAGTGCTGAAATACGACCTCGTGGTGGCACCGGGGAAAGATCCCGCGCAGATCCGCTTCACTTACGAAGGCGCGAACGGTATCACGCTCCGCGATGGGAAGCTCCTTATCAAGACAGCCTTGGGCGAGATGATCGAGGCCGTTCCCCTCGCCTTTCAAATGAAGGATGGTCAGGAGAGGAAAGTGGATTGCCGCTACGCGTTGAACGGTTCCGAGGTCTCCTTCGTCCTTGGCGCTTATGATCCGCAAGCGGAATTGGTGATCGACCCCACGCTCGAGTTCAGCACTTACTCGGGCTCCACCTCGGACAACTTTGGCTATTCCGCCACCTTCGATGCGCAGGGTTTTTTGTATTCCGGCAGCAGTGCTTTCGGACAAGGTTATCCCACCACGATGGGGGCGTACGACGTTACATGGAACGGCGGCGATGGAAACTTCACCGCGGGCACGGACATCGCGCTCACCAAATTCGACACCACGGGGGCCAGTTTGATCTGGAGTACCTTCCTCGGTGGCAGCGGTGATGATCTCCCGCACAGCTTGATCGTCAACGAGGCTGGGGAACTGATCGTGCTGGGCACCACCGGATCGTCCAACTTCCCTACCACTACGAACGCCTTCCAAACCGTGTTCGGCGGTGGGACCAGCTTTACTCCTCAGGGCATCGGCACGCATTACGCGAATGGCACGGACATGATCCTCGCGCGGATCAGCGCGGATGGATCTCAACTCTTGGCCAGCACCTACATCGGTGGTTCGGGCAACGACGGGATCAACGACGCGCCCGATCTGAAATTCAACTATGCCGACGAGCTGCGCGGGGAAGTGGAACTGTCGCCCTCGGGTAACATCCTCGTGGCCAGTTGCACGCGCAGCACGAACTTCCCTGTGACCACAGGTGCCTACCAGACCATCTTTGCCGGTGGGAGCCACGACGCTGTGGTCTTCGAGATGGACCCCGCTCTCGAGAACATGCTCTGGGGCACCTACTACGGCGGCACGCAGGCGGATGCAGCGTACGCCTTGGAACAGGATAGCGGCGGAAACATCTTCATCACAGGTGGCACGGATTCACCGGACCTGCCGATAACCTCGGCAACGGTCGGCCAGACCTACAACGGCGGACAGGCAGACGCCTTCGTCGCCTCCTTCAGTCCCGATGGCAGCAGCCTACTTGCTTCCACCTATTACGGCAGCGCGAACTACGACCAATTCTACCTGATCGATCTGGACGAATTCGATAACGTCTATCTCTTCGGGCAAACGAAAGCCCCATCGGGCGAGCTGATCTCCAACGTCACCTACTCTGTCGCCGGTGGCGGCCAACTCCTCACCAAGTTCTCGAATGATCTTACAACTACCATCTGGAGTTCCCGCTCCGGCGCGTTGACCGGTCCTGGCGTGGGCCTGCCGAACATCTCACCAACCGCCTTCCTCGTTGATTACTGCGATAAGATCTACATCAGCGGTTGGGGTAGCGCGATCATTGGAACCCTTACCACAACCGGACTGCCCGTGACGCCCGATGCCTATCAGAGCACCACAGATGGCAACGACTTTTATCTCGCTGTGTTCGACATCGACATGAGCGGACTTTCCTACGCCACCTATTTCGGCGGAAACCAAAGCGAGGAGCATGTGGACGGTGGAACGAGCCGCTTCGATCGACGCGGCCGCGTGTACGAGGCGGTATGCGCGGGTTGTGGCAACCACGATGATTTTCCCACCACACCGGGCGCGTGGTCCAACACGAACAATTCCAACAACTGCAACCTCGGTGTCTTCAAGTTTGATTTCGACGCACCGCTGGTGATCGCCGGACTCTCCGCCTCAATGCAGGGCTGCGCTGGATCACCAGTGCAGTTCACGAATCTGAGCCACCTCGGATCAACATACCATTGGGATTTCGGTGACAACGCCACATCTACAGCGGAAAGCCCTGCGCATACCTACGCAGCACCGGGCAACTATACTGTAATGCTCATCGCGACGAACGACAGCACGTGCAACAATGCGGATTCAACAAGCATCCAAGTGAGCATCCTTGCAGCCGCACCGATCATACAGGTGATGAACGATACGTCACTCTGCGGACCCTCTGCGCAATTGCAACTCATTGCCAGTTCCAACGGTGCAACATCCACATGGGTCTGGTCCACTTCTTCACTTTTCACTGACACCTTGAATACAAGCCCGGCGGACAGCACGGCACTGCTCAGCCCGGTTATCGCGGGGACCTATCATGTGCAGGCCTCGTCGGCCGGAAGCTGCGTAGCCACAGGCGAGGTCACTATCACCACGGCCTTGGTGGACGCGGCCATCTCACCGAACGTAGCGATATGCTCGGACGATAGCGCAACGCTCTCGCTCAGCGGCATCGATGCGGGATCAACCATCGTGTGGTCACCTGCGGGCATGATCGACAGCGGCCAAGGCACCGAACACGTGATCGTGAGTCCGGCCAATGCCATGTACTTCGTTGCAGCCGTTACTAGCACATCCGGTTGCGCGTGGACGGACAGCGTGTTAGTGGATGTATCTCTGATGAACGGCTCCAGCGTGCACGCCTCGGTGGATCAGAGCGAAGTGGTCGCGGGCACCACGGTGCATTTGTCTGCGACGCCAAGTAGCGGCGTTACCTGGTCGTGGCAACCGGCAAGTGGAGTGAGCGACCCCATGATCGCCTCGCCCACTGCGGTCGTCAGCCACACCACAGTGTTCTATGTCACCGTCAGCGATGGCATCTGCTCGCGCACCGATTCAGTGAAAGTGCTGGTGCACGAACTGCTCTGCGAGGAGCCGGACATCTTCATCCCCGACGCCTTCACACCCAACGGCGACGGCAACAACGACGTGCTCTACGTGCGCAGCCGCAACATCGCAGACATGGACCTGAAGATCTTCGATCGCTGGGGCGAGCTCGTCTTCGCCACCACCGACCAGAGCAAGGGATGGGACGGCACATACAAGGGGAAGCCCGTGGAACCAGCGGTCTACGTCTACTGGCTCACGGTGCATTGTCTCGATGGGCAGAAGTTCTTCACGAAGGGTAACGTGACGGTGATCCGATGATTAGGACGGTGGCCGCAGGTTTCGGTTTTGAGCCACAAGCTTCAAGCCTCAAGCCTCAAGCTTGGTTGCGTTGGCCTGCGGCAACCAAGCTTGTGGCTTACAGCTTGTGGCTAGGAGCTGCACTAACCTGCGGAAACCTGAAAGCCCAGGACATCCACTTCTCGCAGTTCTTCAACGCGCCTTACGCGCAAAGTCCGGCCAGTATTGGACGTTTCGACGGCGACTACCGCGTGGGCGCGATCCTGCGGCAGCAGTGGCGCTCCGTCACCATCCCCTATCGCACCTTCGGCATCGGTGGCGACGCGGCGCATTTCCTTGGTGTGAAGGGACTCGGTGTGGGCACGTGGATCTACAGCGATCAAGCAGGCGACTCACACCTGAACACCTTCCACGCGGACCTCGGCGCGAGTTGGACGCAGCACTTCGGCGAAGCCAACGCGCAAAGCCTAACTGGCGGTGTACAATTCGGATTCACCAACGTGAGCATCGATTACAACGCGCTCCAATTTGATCTGCAGTACAACGGATTCAACTACGATCCCAACCTTGGCAACGCTGAGCAATTCACGCGCGGTGCCCGTTCCCACATGGATCTGAATGCCGGCGTCACCTATCGCTATGCGCCAGCGGCACGCCGGCATGTGGAGGTTGGCTTCTCTCTCTTCAACCTGACGAAACCGAACGTCTCTCTCTTCGATGGCTCTCCCACACCACTCGATATGCGCACCAACATCCACCTCACCACGCAGTTCCCGGTGAGTGAGAAGCTCGACGTGCTGCCCATGCTGCAATGGCAGGCGCAAGGGAAGTACCGCGAATTCGACATCGGGGGAACGGTGCGCTACATCCTGCTGGACCAGTGGTCCCTGCTGCGTGCAGTGCAAGGCGGCCTCTTCTGGCGCAACAAGGACGCAGGCTACATCTACGGTGGGCTGGAGCATGACGACTGGACCTTCGGGCTGAGCTACGACATCAACCTGAGTCAACTGAAACCGGCCAGCGAGAACCGCGGCGGATTCGAGATCACGGTGATCAAAGTGTTCCGCAAGCGACCGCCGGTACCCGTGCGCTACAAGGCCTGCCCGGTCCAGATGTGATGCGCGGCACCACGGCGCTCATACGACTGTTCTTCGCGCTGCTCCTGTCCGCAGCTAGCCTCACGGTGTGGGCACAGAGTGCGGAGCAATTCAATACTTGGGGTGATCGCGCGATGACGCTGGGCGATAACTACGGTGCATCGCGCTACTACGGAGAGGCGCTGCTGGTGGAGCCCGGCACTATGGAGACGCAGTGGAAGTATGCCGAGGCCTGCAGACTGAGCAACCAGTATGGTGAGGCCGAGATCTTCTACAACAAGGTGGAGCGTAAAGACCGCGGCATCAAGCATCCCGAGGCGTTGCGCTGGATCGCCGAAATGCAGATGGCGCAAGGACATTACGATGATGCGGAGAAGACCTGGCCGAACGTGAAGCGCAAGGAGCGGCACAAGGGATCCATGGTCGCGCAACGTGCCGACAACGGGCTCGAAGGATGCCGTATGGCGAAGGCAATGCTTGCTGCGCCGAATGACAGCATTACCGTGGAGCACCTGCCGATGCCGGTGAACAGCTACGACAGCGAGTTCGGCGCGCGCATCGGGCCGGATAGTGCGCTCTACTTCACCTCGCTCCGCGGCGATGTGGACTCCGATGATCAGATCAAGGACACGACGAACTACCGGGCGCGGATCTTCCGCACGCGGGAAGTGGCCGGGGACTGGAGCGAACCCAAACCGCTGGAGATCGCGAATGACGCGAAGCGGAACCAGGCCAACAGCACGTGGTCGCTGGACGGACGCTGGTTCTACTTCTCGCAGGATGACGGCAACGGCATTTTTTGCATCTGGGCGATCGAGCGCGAGTTCCCCGGATCAACACCGGTAAAGGTCATCGGTGATGGCACCGCGACCTACACGCAACCCATGGTGGCACTGAAGAACGGCGTGCAGACACTCTTCTTCGCCAAAGCGAATACGGGCGAAAGCACTGACATGGACATCTGGTCCTGCACCATCGATGGAACGAACACGAGCGATACGAAAACGCTGGGCGCAACGGTCAACACACCCGGCAACGAGACCTGCCCCTTCTTCGACTCCGCCAACAACACGCTCTGGTTCTCTTCGGACTTCCTGCCCGGCCTCGGCGGCTACGACATCTTCAAAAGCGTGCTCGGCACTTCTGGATTCGCAGCACCGGTGAATGCCGGCGTACCGTTGAACAGCCCGACGAACGATCTCTATCCCACTTTCAATGCTCCTACGAAAAGCGGCTGGCTCACCAGCAACCGCTTGGGCTCTTTCACCGAGAAAAGCGAGAACTGCTGCAACGATCTCTACCGTTACAGCTATCCGCATATCACCCTCATGCCCAAGCCGGACACGCTGACCGTAGCCGAGAGTAAGACCAAGCGTATCACATCGCTACGAGAGAAACTTCCCATCCGTCTTTACTTCCATAATGATGAGCCCAATCCGCGCTCGTGGGACACACTCACCACCACTGACTATGCGCAGAGCTATCACGCCTACACCGCGCTGTACCCGGAATACCGGCAGGCTTGGCGGACCGACACCGATGACATTGGAAGACTCAACACATTCTTCACGGATGAAGCGGATGAGGGCTTCGCGCAGCTGAACGATTTCACCGCCTTGCTGAAACAGGCGTTGGATGAGGGCCAGCACATCGAACTGCAAGTGCGCGGTTTCGCAAGCCCGCTGGCGAAGGGCGACTACAACAAGAACCTCTCGCTCCGCCGGATCGAAAGCCTCATCCTCTATCTGCGCCGCACGGACAATGGTTCGCTGAAGCCCTACATCGATGACACTGCGACGAACGGCGGTAGCCTGCGGATCGTGAAGTTGCCCTATGGAAAGAGCAGGGCCAGCACCAACGTCAGCGACCGGCTGGATGACCTGCGTCATTCGGTCTACAGTGTGGGCGCGGCGAAGGAGAGACGGATCGAGATCGAGCAGGTGATGGGAACGCCGTGATAGTTATGCGACCATGAACCAAGTAGCAGATTCTCTTCGAAGGATGAGCAACAGAAGATTGGCGTTCATCATCTCGATCACGTATGTGGCCCTCGCAACCATATATGCCTACGGGACTTGGTATCCGGGCAGCGATGGGATCCTCTATTACATATTCCTGCCAGCAAGCGTATTCCCTATGCTCATCTTCTTCACCGAATCCCAACCTATGCCTTTGATTTTTGCTTGCCGATCAATTACAATAACAATTCTCTGGCTATTGATATGGTTGATCACTTCGCATGTTCGAAAGGACGGTCATTGACGGTTGCGCAGGTCGCCGATACGGATATCCTGTTGAACGAAGTAGTCCAATGCAACTACCGTTTGGTCACAAACCGTTTACTCGGCTCCCGGCTCGTGTGAAACACCCTCAGTACCACGATCTCCTTCCGACGGATGGCGTAAACCACTACAAACGGAAATCGATCCAAGGGGACTTGGCGAATGATGCCCTTCACCACATTACCACCTTTCGGAAATTGTTGAATTATGCGAAGTGACCGGTCCAGGTCCGCTAGGAACTTTGCACTTCGTGAAAATTCATGAATGCCATACCAGTACACGGATTTAGCCACGTCGCGTTCCGACCGGACGCTTAGCCGGATTCCCGATCTCATCTGCGCAGCCCACCGGTGAGCCGCTTCTTCACATCGGACCAGGCAACAGTCTCCTCACCTCCCCTATCGATGCGTTCCAGTTGCGCTTCGAATTCGGCGATCTCGGCCGGACTGAATTCCATGCGACCGCGCAACACTTCCTCAACGGCTTCAAGCTTGGCAAGGTCGGTTGTTTCCAACACCTGCTTGGCGATGGCAATGCGCTTGTCCGAGAGTTTGGTCATTTCAATGAGTGATTATGCCAAAGTTATGGGGCGCAGATGGATATTGAGCGGTAGCCGACAGCCCTCCACCACTCCCGCAGGACCGATGTGCATCGGACCGGCTGAAGGGATCTGTTGCTTACGCGGGATCCCGCGACGAAGGCCTGCTGAAGGAAACTGCATAGGTCCATTACCTTGGCCGCATACAGATCATCCACCATGCGCTTGTTGCTCTTGTCCAATTCCACCTTGCCCGGCGAAGCCTTTCTCGGCTGGCCCCAGGAACACCTCGCGCAATTCCTCGGTGCGCGGAAGAAGATCGCCTTCGTGCCCTTCGCCGCTGTGACCTCCAGCTTGGACGACTATGCACAAAAGGTGCACGAGGCTTTTGCAGTGATGGGTCACGACGTCTTCAGCCTGCATGCTGAAACAGAAAAGATAAAGGCCTTGGCAAATGCCGACGCGGTGGTGATCGGCGGCGGCAATTCCTTCCAACTGCTGCGCATGTTGTACAGCACCGAGCTGCTGCGCGCCATCCGTGTCCGCGTGATGGGTGGCCTGCCCTACGTGGGCTGGAGCGCGGGCAGCAACGTGGCCTGCCCAACCATCATGACCACCAACGACATGCCCATCACCGAGG
>JBEPUG010000106.1:0-12139 GCA_041691695.1 Flavobacteriales bacterium | reverse complement strand
ATCGACGGCGGAAGCACCGACAACTGCGGTATCGCTTCCATCACCGCCAGCCAGACCAGCTTCGATTGCAGCAATGCCGGTGCGAACACCGTGATCTTGACCGTGACCGACAACAACGGTAACGTGAGCACCTGCTTCACCACCGTCACTGTTCAGGACAACATCGCTCCGATCGCCATCTGCCAGCCCGTGACCATCCAGCTTGATGCGACCGGTAACGCTTCGATAACCGCGGCCAACATCGACGGCGGTAGCACCGACAACTGCGGTATCGCTTCCATCACCGCTAGCCAGACTGCCTTCGACTGCAGCAACGTGGGTGCGAACACCGTGACTCTCACCGTGACTGACAACAGCGGAAATGTGAGCACCTGCTCCACTACCGTCACTGTCGCCGACACCATCGCTCCGGTGGCGATCTGCCAGCCCGTAACCGTGCAACTGGATGCTTCCGGCAATGCCAGCATCACCGCTGCTGACATCGACAGCGGTAGCAGCGACAACTGCGGTATCGCTTCCATCGCTGCCAGCGTGACCAGCTTCGATTGCAGCAATATCGGACTGAACAGCGTGACTCTCACCGTGACCGACAACAACGGCAACGTCAGCACTTGCTCCACCACAGTTACTGTCCAGGACAACATCGCTCCGACCGCCATCTGCCAGCCTGTGACTATCCAGCTTGATGCCAGCGGCACTGCCAGCATCACCGCTGCTGATATAGACGGCGGAAGCACTGACAACTGCGGCATTGCTTCCATCACCGCCAGCCAGACCAGCTTCGATTGCAGCAATGCCGGTGCGAACACCGTGATCCTCACCGTGACCGATAACAATGGTAACGTGAGCACCTGCTTCACGACTGTCACTGTTCTGGACACCATCGCTCCGGTGGCCATCTGTCAGCCTGTGACCGTGCAACTGGATGCTTCTGGTAATGCAAGCATCGTGGCTGCCGACATCGACGGCGGAAGCACCGATAACTGCGGTATCGCTTCCATCACCGCTTCGCAGACCAGCTTCGATTGCAGTAACGTGGGTACCAACAGCGTGACCTTGACCGTGACCGACAACAGCGGCAACGTGAGCACCTGCTCCACGACGGTCACTGTTGCGGACACCACCGCTCCGGTGACCATCTGCCAACCTGCGACCGTGCAATTGGATGCTTCCGGTAACGCCAGCATCACTGCGGCCGACATTGACGGAGGTAGCAACGACAACTGCGGTATCGCTTCCATTACTGCTAGCGCGACCAGCTTCGATTGCAGCAACGTCGGACCGAACAGCGTGACCCTCACCGTGACCGACAACAACGGCAACGTGAGCACTTGTTCTACCACGGTGACCGTGGCCGATTCCATCGCGCCGAATGCTATCTGCCAGCCAATGACCGCCTTCCTGGATGCCAGTGGCAACATCAGCATTGTTGCAGCCGACATCAACGGCGGCAGCAATGACAACTGCGGCATCGCTTCCATCGCTGCCAGTGTGACCAGCTTCGACTGCAGTAACGTGGGACCCAACAGCGTGACCCTCACCGTGACCGACAACAACGGTAACGTGAGCACCTGCTCTACCACCGTGACCGTGGCCGACACCATAGCCCCGAACGCCATCTGCCAGCCTGTGACCATACAGCTTGACGCGACAGGAAACGCCAGCATCGTGGCCGCGAACATCGACGGTGGTAGCAACGACAACTGCGGTATCGCTTCCATCGCAGCCAGCCAGACCAGCTTTGATTGCACCAACGTCGGCCCGAACAGCGTGATCCTTACCGTGACCGACAACAATGGCAACGTGAGCAACTGCTCCACCACCGTTACTGTCCAAGACACTATCGCACCGACAGTCATCTGCCAGCCAGTGACCGCCTTCCTGGATGCCAGTGGCAATACCAGCATCGTAGCGGCCAACATCGATGGTGGCAGCAGCGACAACTGCGGTATCGATATCATCACGGCCAGCCAGACCAGCTTCGACTGCAGCAATGTGGGTGCGAACGTGGTAATCCTCACCGTGACCGACAACAACGGTAACGTGAGCACCTGCTCCACCACTGTGACCGTGATAGACACGATCGCGCCTGTGGTGAATTGCCACAACATCACGGTGGCCTTGGATTCGAGTGGCCAGGCCGCGTTCACTGCCATCCAAGTGGACAACGGCAGCACGGACAACTGCAACAACGGCCCGCTGACCTATTCCGTGGATACCGCGCTCTTCACCCACGTGGGAAACTATCCTGTGACCTTGACCGTGACGGATGCGAACGGCAATAGCAGCGATTGCCAGAGCACGGTGACCGTGATCGACGTTATCCATCCCGTGGCCAATTGCAAGCCGGACACCCTATACCTCGATGCCAACGGCAGTGGGACCATCACTGCGGCGGACATCGATGGCGGCAGCACCGACAACGGCACCATCGTAAGCACCATCGCGACCCAGACCAACTTCAACTGCGGCAATGTTGGTGACAACTCCGTGTTCCTTCTGGTGACCGATGAAGGCAACAACACCTCCTACTGCACGGCAACAGTGACCGTGTTGGACACCATCGCTCCCGTGGCCATTTGCCAGAGCATAATCACGAATCTTGGTCCTAACGGCACTGTCACCATCACTGGCGCCATGGTAGGTGGACAGAGCACCGACAACTGCTCCAATGGTCTCACCTACACGCTCAGCCAGTATACCTTCTCCAGCTTCGGAACGTATACCGTGACCCTGACCGTCACCGATGCAAGCGGCAACAGCAGCACCTGCGAAACCACGGTCACCGTTGTGGACAATACACCTCCTACCGCGATCTGCCAATCGGACACCATTTATCTGGATGCCAGCGGTAATGCGTCGATCACCGGCATGGACATCGACGGCGGAAGCACCGACAACGACAGTATCGCGAGCTACTCCGCCAGCCCGAACACCTTCAGCTGTATGGATATGGGACAGAACGCCGCCGTGCTCACAGTGACCGATGCCAGCGGAAACACCGACCTCTGCGTAGCCACTGTGACCGTGCTGGATACTATCGCCCCCACGGTGATCTGCCACAGCATTACCATACCTCTGGGTCTGAATGGCACCTCTACCATCGTGGCCACCGACATCAATGGCGGAAGCTCCGACAACTGCTCCAACGCCGCGTTGACCTATGCGGCAAGCCAAACCCTATTCGACTCCGCTGGTGTGTACAGCGTGACGCTCACCGTGACCGACGGAAGCGGCAACAGCTCCAACTGCGTGGCGACCGTGACGGTGGCAGACGTGAACCCGCCGAACACCGTCTGTAAGGACACCACCCTATACCTGGACAACAACGGCAACGTGAGCATCACCGCTCATGACCTCGATGGCGGCAGCACCGACAACGGCCAGATCGTGTCCATAACCGCGTCCCAAACGGTCTTTGATTGCGGCGACCTCGGCAGCAACCAAGTTGTGCTGAGCGTCACTGATGACCAGGGTAACGTGGGCACTTGCACCGCACTCGTCACAGTGCTCGATACCATTGCACCGACCGCGGTGTGCAAGGACATCCATGTGATCATGGACTTCTATGGCAACGCTACCATCACGGGAATGGACATCGATGGCGGCTCCTTTGACAACTGTGGAGCAGGCAGCCTGAACTACAGTGCGTCCATCACGGAGTTCCATGAGGAAGGCACCTTTGAGGTGACCCTCACAGTGACCGATGCAAGCGGAAATACAAGTTCCTGCACCAGTCATGTAACGGTGACACAGCCTGTGAAGCCGCTGAAGATCCCTGCCGGCTTCTCGCCCAACGGCGACGGTATCGCGGACACCTGGGAGATCCAAGGGCTGCGTGAATTCCCGAACAACAGCGTGGTGATCTTCAACCGCTGGGGCAGCAAGATCTTCGAAGCACAACCCTACTTGAATGACTGGGGTGGTCAGGTCACCGTGGGCACGCTACCGGGCCAACTGCCCGCAGGCACCTACTTCTACCAACTGGACCTTGGCGATGGTGATGTTCGTACGGGCTACATACAAGTGAACCGATGAAACAGGCGACGATGAAATACTTCCTGCGCCAATTGCGGTGGATCGTTCCCGCGCTGCTGCTTGCCCCTTCGGCGAAGGCGCAGCAGGACCCGATGTACAGCATGTACATGTGGAACATGATGACCATCATGCCTGCGTATGCCGGCAGCGCCGATGTGCTCAACGCGACGGCCCTTTCCCGGATGCAATGGACCGCTATTGATGGAGCTCCCGTCACTCAGACCCTCTCGGCCCATGCACCGATCAATGCTCAGACACTCGGGGCCGGAGTGAGCTTGACCTATGATCACATTGGCAGATCCGCCACCACCAGCCTCTTTGGTGATCTGGCATATCGCATCCATGTGACCCATAAGACACGTTTGGCCTTCGGACTGCGCCTTGGTTTCAACCATGCGCAGATCAACAGCACGCAGGTGCAAAATACAAACCCGGACGACCCCACCTTCGCAGCCGACCAAAGCGGAAAGCTCATGCCGAACTTCGGTTTTGGCGTCTTCCTCTGGTCGAAACGGGGCTATATCGGCGCCTCGGTCCCGAAGATCCTTCGGAACTATCTCGGCACGACGGAAAACGATGTCGGCATCATCACCCAATTCGGCCAGGAGGCCACGCATGCCTTCATCACTGGCGGCTATGTGTTCCCCATCGGCTCCGTGATGTTCAAGCCGGCCTTCATGGTGCGCGCCTCGGAAGGTGCGCCACTGAGCATGGACCTTTCGGCCAACTTCCTCTTCATGGAAAAAATGTGGCTGGGTGCGGCATACCGTTATGGAGATAGCGTGACCGCGATCTTCTCCATGCAGATCACTGATCAGCTGCGCGGGGGATATGCTTACGACTTCGGCATTTCACAATTGAATGCGCATGCGAATGGGTCGCATGAGATCATGCTCAGCTACGACCCTGTATTCACCCGTGAGCGCGTCCGCTCACCCCGATATTTCTGATCCCATGCGAGCGATCAAGCTTCTCACAGGCGCCATCGCCTGTCTCGTCCTACTCCTCATCAGTGCCAGCCCGGCGATGGCCCAAGGCGCATTATTGAACAGAGGCGATCATTACTTCGAGGAATTCAGCTACGTGAAAGCTGCCGAGACCTATGAACAGGCCTTCAAGAAGGACGCCAGTAGTATCCCCCATGCACGTCGGCTCGCCGAATGCTACTGGAACCTGAGAGATACCAAGAACGCGGAGACCTGGTACGCCGTGGTGGCCGCCAGTTCCCAAGCAACGCCGGTGGACCTGTACCGGTACTCTGAGCTGTTGCGCGTGTCCGGTCAATACGCCGACAGTGATCTATGGCTGAAACGCTATGGAAAACTGGAGCCCCAGGACACGCGTGTCGACCTCAAGGAAGACGCAACTGAAAAGCTCTCTGAACTCTTGGACAATCCCGGCCTGACCTATAAGGTCGTACCGGTGGACTGGAACAGCGATAAACCCGATATCTGTCCGTTCATCCACAAGAACACGATCTACTTCGCGTCGTCGCGTACACCGCAGTTCACCTCCCGACGTACGGACAGTTGGAACGACCAACCGTTCCTCAATCTTTACACCGGAAAGGTTGCCGATGATGGCACGGTGACCGAGGTGCTACCGATGGGTGATGACATGAACACCCAATATCACGAGAGTAACCTGGTGATCTCCGATGACGGCAGTGAACTCTACTTCACCCGAAATAACTATGTGGCTGGGCGCAAGATCCTTGGTGAGGATGGCGTGAACAACCTACAGATCTTTGTTCGGCACATGCTTCCCGAAGGCTGGTCCAAGGAAACGCCGTTCACCTATAACAGTCCATCCTACTCTGTCGGGCATCCCGCTCTCAGTAAGGATGGGCAAAGCATCTACTTCACCAGCGACAAGCCCGGTGGCCTCGGCGGTAAGGATATCTATGTATGCCATCGCGATGCGCTGGGTTCCTGGGGCGAGCCGCAGAATCTCGGCCCTACCATCAATACCGAGGGGGACGAGATGTTCCCATTCGTCTTCGGGAACACTTTGTATTTCTCATCCGACGGGCACCTTGGGCTTGGAGGGCTTGATATTTTTCGGGTCTCCATCCGGGGAAACGGCTTCGGCGTGGTGGAGAATCTCAATGCGCCGATCAACAGTACTGGCGACGATTTTGGTCTTTGTCTGGATGAACGCGGCCAGATCGGTTTCTTCACCTCCGACCGCGACGGGCACTTGGGCAATGAGGACATCTACACCTTCCGCATGAATAGCAAGGCCGAGGAGAACCGCAAATGGGCGGGCCGCGTGCTGGACATGAGCGACGCCCAGCCCATACCCCACCTTATCGTTCAACTGTTGGATGCGGAGCGCAATGTGATCGCGAGCACGGTCACCACCGCGCAAGGCACCTATGAATTCCCTTCGCCCAAAGTGCCCGCGACCGTGAGCGTCAAGATCGATGGTGGCGCGCAGTCCGAATTGACACCCAAGGATTTCACCCCCTCCCAGTTCGGGGATACCGACCTGCCGGACATCTATCTGAACAGCGTCATGGACCTACCGGTGAATGTGGTGATCAAGGACGAGAACACTGGGAAATGGCTGGAAGGCGTTTCCGTGACGGTGAAGCAGGCAGCGGATGGAACGGTTCTGTTCCTAGGCACGACGAACGCGGATGGGATCACCAAGGGCGAGGTACCGGATCGACGCTTCGGAAGCGATGAGGAATATGACGTGGTGTTCTCCAAGAGCGGCTACTTCTCCAAGACCGTTACGGTGGACTTCCGGGTACTGAAATTCCTGGAGCAAGCGCTGACCGGCCCAGGTGGGGTGGACATGAGCCCTGTATTGGCAGGTATCGACATGGGCAAGGCCATGAACCTGCGCCCGATCTACTTCGACTATCGCGAATGCAAGATCCGCTCGGATGCTGCGAGCGAACTGGATCTGGTGGCCCAAGTGATGCTCACCAATCCGGGTATCACCATCGACCTGCGCTCGCACACGGACAGCCGCGCAAGTACAGAGTACAATGATGCCCTTAGTCAACGTCGCGCTGAAAGCACCAAGGACTATCTAGTAGGTTCCGGTATAGCAGCCTCCCGCATCGCGGCGCATGGATACGGAGAGCGGGAACTGGTGAATAAATGTGCGGACGACGTGCCTTGCACCGAGGAAGAGCACGCCATGAACCGAAGGACCGAATTCATCATCACATCCTGCAAGGATTGCGGGGTGCTCGGCGCAGTGAAGTAGCGCTGGACAACCGAAGCATGCCGAATGGGCCGCGCGAAAGTGCGGCCTGTTCAGCTTTTGAACAAAGCCTCAACGAAAGCGTCCTTGTCGAACACCTGCAGGTCATTGATGCCTTCTCCTACACCCAGATATTTGATCGGCACTTGGAACTGGTCACTGATACCTATCGCAACACCGCCTTTGGCTGTTCCATCTATCTTGGTCAAAGCCAGAGCATTGACCTGAGTTGCCTTGGTGAATTCACGGGCCTGCTCGATGGCGTTCTGACCAGTACTGGCGTCCAACACCAGGATAACCTCATGCGGTGCGTCCGGCACCACTTTTCGCATCACCTGCTTCACCTTGGTGAGCTCGTTCATCAGGTTCACCTTATTGTGAAGGCGACCGGCGGTGTCGATGATCACCACGTCCACACCCTTGGCCTTGGCGCTCTCGACACTGTCAAAGGCCACCGCCGCTGGGTCCGCGCCCATGCCTTGTTGCACCAAGGGAACGCCCACACGCTCGCTCCAGATGCGCAGTTGGTCCACCGCAGCCGCTCGAAAAGTATCCGCGGCACCTAACAATACACTGTTCCCGGCCTGTTTATAGGCGTGGGCCAGTTTGCCGATCGTCGTGGTCTTCCCCACGCCATTCACACCCACCACCATCACCACATGCGGCTTGGTGCCTTGAATTGTGAACGGTGCATTCGTTCCCTCGACGTCTCGCATCAAGCTCGCGACCTCCTTGCGCAGGATCCCGTTGAGTTCGGCGGTCCCCATATATCCATCCCGTTTCACACGTGCCTGGATGCGCTCTATGATCTTCAACGTGGTCTGCACTCCTACATCACTGGTGACGAGCATTTCCTCCAAGGCATCCAAAACATCGTCGTCCACGGTGGTCTTCCCCGCGATGGCCTTGGCGAGCTTTCCAAAAAAACTGGTACGCGACCTGTCCAGCCCAGCGTCCAATTCCGCTTTCTTCTCCTTGCCGCCGAATAATCCGAATAATGCCATGATTGATCAAGCAAAAAAGGCCCCCGCCGTATGGTGGAAGCCTTTCCGGTGGAAGAAGGTTCGGAATTTACTTCTTGGCGGCCAACGACTTGTCGACGTCTTCGGCAGCCATGATCTGCTCATTGAACTGGTAGCCACCGGTATTGGAGTTCTTCACCATACGGATGACCTTGACGAACACCTTGGCGTCCGCCTTCTTAAGGGATGCAACGGTCTTCTTTGCCATGTTACTTGATCTCTTTATGAACGGTCATCTTGCGCATGATGGGGTTGTATTTCTTCAACTCCAAACGCTCGTTGGTGTTCTTACGGTTCTTGGTGGTGATGTAACGGGAGGTGCCCGGAAGGCCTGATGCCTTATGCTCCGTGCATTCCATGATCACCTGTACGCGGTTTCCTCTCTTGGCCATCACTTATTGGGAATGGGGCGCGAATGTAATACGATCTGCCTCAGCCACAAAGAATACCCTAATTCATAGGCTTTGGGGAGCTGATCGGCATCACCCGACCGGCCCGCGTCCGTTTCAAGAGTGGCCCTACCCCGGCCAGAACGCTATCTCTGAGCACACCCAAAAGCCGGTCCTTGATGAAATGCCGGTAGGTCACTGTGCTGATCTCCCGGACAGGGACCGGCGCCCTGAACTCCCTAAGTTGCCTCCTCTTTTCCGGGGTCATGTCCACCGCGGCCAATTCAGGGATGATGGTCATGCCACCTTGTGCATCGACCATTCGCTCCAAGGCTGAGATGCTTCCGGACAGGAATTCAAACCGGCCATGATCGCCTCCATGCTCCCGCAATTCGCAAAGGTCGATCACTTGGGAACGCAGGCAATGGCCCTCCTCCAGCAACCACAGACGATCGGGGTCGATGTCCGATGGCAGTACATATTGCTTCTTGCCGATCGGTTCTTTCGGTGAGATGTACAGTAGGAATCGTTCTTGGAACAGTGGCTCCTCCTTCAATCCGGCGACGTTCAATGGCGTTGCCATGATGCCCACATCCAGCTGCTCCCGCGCTAAGCGCTCAATGATGACCTCCGTGGTCAATTCCTCCACGGTCACTTTCAAGTATGGATTCTTCTCTAGCAGATCACCTAGGAAAAGCGGTAGCAGGTAAGGAGCAAGTGTGGGGATCATTCCGATGCGCAGCTCTCCGGCCTGCTCTTCCCGCATTTCCTCTGCCACCTGCGTTAGGATCGTCACCTCCTTCAAGACGATACGCGCTTGGGCGATCACGGCCTTCCCTACGACCGTGGGGACCACTGGGGATTTTGACCGATCGAAAAGGGTGACGCCCAATTCCTCTTCCAGCTTTTTCACCATGCTGCTCAATGTGGGCTGAGTGATGAAACAGGACTCGGCCGCCCGGGCGAAGTGCCGATGTTTGTCGATGGCCACGATGTATTCCAGTTGCTGGATGTTCATGCCGCAAATCTACCCTATCATTCATGTTATCAATGATAACATAGAAACAATTGTTTTGATAGATGAAGCGTGGTGACGACCTTTGCACCACGAAACCAAGGCTTCGCGAACCAGCAAGCCAAAACGAACGAAACCACGAAATAATGGAAGCAAAAGCACAATTGTCCCAACAACGCATGGTCGGTCTAGGCAGCAAATTCCCGTTATTCAAGAAGACGGCCTGCGTGAGCATCGAAAAAGGCAAGGAGTTCACCGAGATCACCAGTGACGAACTCACGAACACCCCTGGGCGCTGGACCGTCATGTTCTGGTGGCCAAAGGATTTCACCTTCGTATGCCCCACGGAGATCGCCGCCTTTAATAAGGCCGTGGGCGAGTTCAAGGATCGCGACACCCAATTGATAGGGGCCAGTACGGACAGTGAATTCGTGCACGCCGCATGGCGTCGTGATCACGCGGACCTGAGGGACCTCAAGTTCCCCATGTTGGCCGACACCAGCAAAAGCCTCTCCGAGGAACTCGGCATCCTCACCGCCGATGAGAAAGTGGCCTATCGCGCCACCTACATCATCGATCCCGAAGGCATGGTGCGTTGGGTGAGCGCATACGACCTCAGTGTAGGCCGCAGCGTGGAAGAGGTGCTCCGTGTACTGGACGCCCTGCAGACCGACGAACTCTGCCCCTGCAATTGGACCAAGGGCGAAGCGACCCTGAATTGATGATGGCGGAAGAGACCATTTCGGCACAAGATGAAGGCACCACCTCCTTGTTGGAGGAGGTGGGCCTTCCTGCCGACCACACCAATGCCGCCTTACAATTGCTCGGCGCCGTGCCTTCACGGTACACACGAGACCTGAAGTTGAATTTGAAGGCCGTACTGAAGAGCGCCCACATTAACGCAAGGGATGCGGCACTATTGGCTTTGAGCGCGGCGGCCAATCAGAAGAACGACGTGCTGTTGGGACACTTCACGGGCTTGGCCATGCAGGAAGGCGCCGCACCGGAGGAGATCGCTGAGGCGGTGGCCTGCGCCAGCCTGCTCGCCGCGAACAACGTGCTATACCGCTTCAGGCATTTCGCGGGCAAGGAGAAGTACAATGAACTGCGTCCTTCCCTGCGGATGAACATCATGATGAATCCCGCCACGGGGAAGGAACTGTTTGAACTAATGAGCCTTGCTGTGAGTGCATTGAACGGATGCGAACAGTGCGTGAAGAGCCACGAGGCATCCCTGATCGGTCTCGGTACCACAGAGGAACGCGTTTGGGATGCAATTCGCATCGCATCCGTGGTCGCTAGCATGGACAGGGTCATCCATTGACCTGTCCATCTCACTGAGAAAGTGGAACGCCGCCTGATCAGGGCGGCGTTCCACTTTCTGCCCTTGTCGGATCAAGGAAGCTGTTGGTTACGCACGGTATTGGGCGAGAAGCCGCCCAAGGTCACCACAATGACGTCCCTGTCATTGTTCGCTCCGGTATACTTTACAGAACCATCCAAGTTCACATCCTCAGTGTAATAACCAGTGACTGTTGCAGTAGGTGCTATTCCTCCTATGCGGCTCAGGATGGCATCCCGGTCATTGGCCGCACCGGTGTACTTGACGACGCCATCCGACACAGCATTGCCGGCCCATAGACCCATTCGTCCATAGGACAACGTATCCTGCGCGGCCACGCCGTAGGTGGCCGTGGCCTGCAAGGTGAAGTCCACCACGGCGGTATTTGCATCCACATTCACAGTTGACGCCGTCATGGCCGCCAAATGATTCCGATGACGCACCGCTACATAGTAATGCCCAGCCGGCACGTTGAACAATAGGTGGCTACGACCATCCGTACCCACCACATCCCCATCCCGTTGAAGCAACGCCGCATGCCGGGCCACGACCAGCGTTGGATCACTTGCGTTTCGCAATTCCACCAATACCCAGTCAACCACCGCGTTCTGTCCCGTTATACTCCAGGTGGAGCCAGGAACCGTCCCATCCACATCGACATTCGCATATCCCAACCCGGTGTAGGGTTCCGTATGGGATAACAGGCCATTCGCGCGCAGGTCATCGTGCATCAACCCTGTGGTCGCGTCGTACGGACCAGCCAACAGCATCCGCACCTGCACATTGGGCGGGCAATCCTGCCAGCTCGCTAAGTGGGCCGCATCAATGACCGTAAGCGCGGTGTCCGTCGGCGTGGTCCAGCGCGCGGTCATGAAATCGCCACCTCCCCCTTCCTTATGCAGGAATTCAAAATAGTAATAGACCCCTGCCTGCAAATTCATCGAGTCACTCTGCTGGCTGGCATACTTGTGATATTCCGTGGCACCGGTCCACCCTGGGACGGAGCAGATGCCCTGGCGGAAAGCAGGATCCGCGTTGGGGCTTAAATAGAAGGCCGAAGCATCATCCGAGGTCACGTTGAAGGCGTATGCCCCGGTAACGGATGGAATGATGT
>JBEPUG010000105.1:0-12242 GCA_041691695.1 Flavobacteriales bacterium | reverse complement strand
TCCCAAAGGTTGTTTCGGTGCTCAACTCCTTGATCCATGAAGAAGGTCTATGCCCTGATAAATACAGTGGTGGTGCTCGCCGTCATTTTCTGGAACTACTGGAGCAATACGGGCGCCATCAACGGGCATACCGTGGGAGAGCTGAGCGACAAGTATGCGAGTCTCTTCACGCCGGCGGGCTATGCGTTCGCCATTTGGGGATTGATCTTTCTGGGCTTGCTGGTCTTGGTCGGGAGCCAGTTGCGCATGGCGTTCGGCAGCGGTGCCGATAGTGATACCATTCTGCAGATGGGTCCTTGGCTCACCATCGCGAATCTCGGGAACGCCGCGTGGCTGTGGATCTGGCTGCACGAAGACATCGGCGTGAGCGTGCTGATCATGTTGGTGATCCTGTTCTCGCTCATACAGATCGTGTTGCGCTTGAACATGGAACGCTGGGATGCACCCGGGCACTTGGTCGCCACGGTGTGGTGGCCCATCTGTCTGTATAGCGGCTGGATCGCGGTGGCCACCATCGCCAATATTTCCGCCTGGTTGGCGAGCATGCATTGGTCGGCGGTGTTCAGCGAAGTGCAATGGACGGTGATCATGATCAGCGTTGCCGGCATCTTGAACTTGGTCGTACTTCAGACGCGGAACATGCGGGAGTTCGCTTCTGTAGGCGTGTGGGCCATTGCGGCGATCGCGGTAAAGCACTGGGATAAGATCCCGGTCATCCAGTGGATCTGCGTGTTGTGGGTGGTGGTGCTTGGTGTTGCGATCATGGCCCATGCATACAAGAACCGGCACATGGGCCCGTTCCGTCAGCGGACGCAAGTGGTGTAGAAACGCGAGTTGTCCGCGGCCATCCTGAAGGGCCTTGTACCTTTCCCGCCTTCAGACCTTGAACGTCCATCGCACTCCAATGGCCCCATTGAACGAGGCACCGCAACTGCGCACTGTCACGGTAACGCGCTACATCACTCCGCTGCGCGAGGGTGGATCGTTGCCCGCGTTGGCGGAAGCCGATGATGGATTCCGTTACGTGCTGAAGTTCCGCGGCAGCGGCCACGGCCCGAAGGCGTTGATCTCCGAGCTGATCGGTGGGGAAGTGGCGCGTGCCCTGGGATTGCGCGTTCCGGAATTGGTGTTCGCGGAATTGGATGAGGCTTTCGGTCGCACCGAAGGAGACGAGGAGATCCAAGATCTGCTCAAGGGTAGCAAAGGATTGAACCTCGCGCTTCACTTCCTTTCCGGCGCCATCAACTTCGATCCCGCAGTTACAACGGTGGAACCGAAGCTCGCCTCGCAGATCGTATGGCTGGATGCCTTACTCACCAACATCGACCGCACGGTGAGGAACACCAACATGCTGATGTGGCGGAAGGAACTATGGTTGATCGATCACGGCTCCTGTCTGTATTTCCAGCACAGCTGGACCACATGGAGAGAGCATGCCACGGGTCCATTCGCGTTGATCAAGGACCATGTGCTGCTTCCGCAGGCATCGCAACTTGCCGAAGCGGATGCCGAGTTCAAGCAGCGCTTGTCGCCGACGCTGTTGCAGAACATCGTTGCGTTGGTGCCGGACGCGTGGCTGCACTGGGACGGAATGGACGAGACCCCGGACGAGCTGCGCGCCATCTATCTGGAATTCCTGCAGCTTCGGCTCGCCCATTCCAACGTCTTTACAAACGAAGCGGAACATGCACGGCAAGCACTTGTATGAGTATGCGGTGATCCGCGTGCTGCCGGTGTTGGAGCGGGAGGAGTTCCTCAACGTGGGCGTCATCGTGTTCAGCAAACGGAAGGGCTTCATCGGTGTGCGCGTGGCATTGGATGAGCAGCGCCTTCGCGCATTCGTCAGCGATCTCGATGTGGACCAAGTGCGGGAGAATCTGCTATCCTTCGAGCGTATCGCGAATGGGGCTTCGGATGGCGGTCCCATTGCGCAACTGGATGCTGCGGAACGCTTTCGTTGGCTGACGGCAGTGCGTAGTTCCGCGATACAGACCTCACGGCCGCATACAGGCTTGTGCGACGATCTCGAGGGGACGACCCTGCGGTTGTTCAGAGAGCTGGTGCAGTGAATTCCCGACAGGTCGGAAGTCTCCCCATTGCCACGTTGGTCCGCCTTATTGCCGTAGGTCCGTAGCAGGGATCACTGCTTCCGACTGATCGTAGCCCACCCGTTGATGGTGCCCGTGTCGCTGTCCACACAAACGAGATAATTGCCCTCCGGCAGGCCCTTAGCGGAAATGCGCGAGGGGCCGAAGCCATCGATATAGGCCTCACGTTTGAGCTTCGAATCGGTGCCATGGATGTGCACGCGCAAAACGTGCACGGAGGGATCGATGTCGATGATGAACTCGTCCGCTCCAGCATCAAAGCGGACCATCTCAGCCGGTGCCTCGGATGACGGATACAGCCCGGTGTATGGTGCAACGAATAGTGTGGACGCGGTGTCCATGAGAGCGGCGCCGCTTCCTGTTAGGCGCATGTGGTAGCGGCCTACGGTAAGACCGTTGAGCGGAAGTTTTTCGCGATGGGAGATCACGCTTTCGGTATTGGTGTCACAGCTCACTTCCAGCTGGATGACGATCTGGTGATCTTCCACTGTGGCGCTGGCGGAAATAACACTCGTCCTTACACCGATCAAGTCACCATACAGCATGAGGCTGAGTGCATCCTCTGTCGTGGGCGCTGCCACGTTGAAGCGGATGCTATCCACGAGATAGCATTCCTGCGCGAGGCATAGGCCGTGCAAAAGGAAGCCGATCAGAAGGAGAAAGAGGGTCTTCATTTGTCGGCAAGCTACCTAGGTATGCGCATGATAGTTCTCAGCATGATCCGCAGCATCCGTCTTATGCGTGATCGATCCTCCCCCTGCCCTGAAGAATGTCAAGTAGGTCATCAGCCCGCTGAAGCCGATGAGGTAGAGCGGCCAAAGCAGATGCAGCCAGGAGAAGTTGAACATGATACTGGCGGTGGTCAGGGTCCATGCGCAGAGGACGATGGGCCAGGCCTCGCTCCGATGATCGGCGGGTGTCTTGAACGCGCCTTGCAGCATTGGGATGGCCACCAACATGTCGGCGGCGATGGCGAGCAACGTGGTGATCCACGGGTTGGTAAAGAGGAAGAAGACCACCATGCAGGCCAAGCCGGCCAACAGACAAAGCACATCGCCCTTACCGCGAGAGTAGTTGCCGCTCCACAAGCCGGCGATCCCAATGAATGTGCAACCCGTCGCGGAGAGCAGCACGCTGAAAAGGTCCCAGCTCCACGCCCAAGCCTGTGCCTGCAATTGGGCGACGACGCTGATGTCCATCAGCAGCGACCAGCCGAACCAAGAGAGCACCACGGCCTTCATGCGGCCATGCACCACACTGCGGATCATCCGGTATTGCGCGAACGAGATCAGCACGTAGGCCGTGACCTTGATGATGCCGATCATGGAGTTGTGGTACTGCCCGTCCAACATCGAATGGTCTTCGTGAGTGTTCAACGCGTAGCCGGGCACGCCGCAGCGAACAGCCGCTTGAACGCTGCCCCTTCGGCGAAAATGCACTCTTGGAAATATCGCGGTTGTTCAGAGAGTTGGTGCAGTGAGTGATCATAGGCGGCGTTTCCTGCTTTCCAAGCACGAATGCTTGCTGCAAAGCCCCGCTCGCTCAGCTATGGTGCACCTCTTAACGGTGCTGTGGCGCGTGGATCAAACCGGTAGGCCGCCGCCGGATAGTTAAGCGTTAGCGTGCCATGCGAAAGCAGTTCGCGGCCCATGGCTGAGCGCGTCCGGTTGGTGCTTATGGTCAATTCCCCGAGGTCGGTGCTCCCGAAACGGAAAGCACTTACGTATAGCAGAAGTGGCTTTCCCCCGTCGTCTTTTCCCAGCAGTCCTTGGCTGCGGCGTCCGTGGCCAGCATGTATGCGGAACGTGCTATCGGGACAGCGCGTGAGGTTGGAATCCGCCACGGTGCGGTTCATCAGATAGAGGTCGCGCATGCCGGAGTCGAAGAGGGCGCTGTCCGTGAAGCAATCGCCGATGGTACAGGCGAAGAGGAAGTTATCCTGCACGTCCAATCGGCCCGGCCTTGCTTGGGTGGTATCCCAGCCAAGCCGAGCAGGATCATCCGCCAGTAGGACCTCCTTGTTCTGCGCATCGAAGCGTACCACCAAATGCCGCACCATGTTGCTGCCCACAAGGCCCGCCACGTGCTCTCTGGCCAAGGGGGAATGGGCGACGTCGATTACCACTGCAGGCACGCCGAGGAAGAGCATGGTTCCCCAGCGGATGCTGTCCACGAGCACAATTACAGTGGAACTGTGCTTGGCATTGGCATCCCCAAGGTCCGCTTGATAGATTACCGGGTAATGGTTCGCGGCCTGTATAGCCTCGGAGATGCACAGCGGGGCGCCGGTGTCGAACACGAAGCGGTAGCGTTGCCCGCCGAGTTCCACTGTGTCATGGATGCCCCTTGAGGTTTTCGCGAAAGGAATGCGGTGGAAGGCTGGATGTGTGAGTAAACGTCCTTGGTCCATCACCTGCGCGGATGACGAAAGCGCCAAGACCACGGCTGCGCAGAGCACCGTCCAATAGCGCCCCCAACGGCATGAGCGGACGGCATTGGGAGCTGGCGGGAACATGCGGCAAAGATGTTGTCTTCCCCGGATCGACGATCACCTATTTGATGAATGGCGGTGCCGTGGCAGAACCTTGGCGTAATATTTCCTTCAGATGATGCCGGGCTCCTACTTGTGTGGGTGTTGCTTGTTTGAGGTATGGTCTACTGTCTTTCCGGGCAGGCCGCCGCGAATAGCCGTTTGAACGCTGCCCCATCGGCAAAAATGCACTCCTGAAAGAATCCCTTCGCGCCATCCAAGGCCTTCTTGTATCCGGCACACGACTCACGGATTATGGAACCTTGGCTGACCAATCCATCGATCGCCACCAAGGCGCTGCGGTCCAGCATTGCGCGCGCTGCAACGGTCTTTCTGCAACAGGTCAGGCCCGCTTGCTCCTTCATCTCGGTCTTCAGCAGCTCGCGCAAGGTCGCTGCGTCTGCCGCGCTTCTGTTCTTGATCACGGAATCGATCAAGTTTGAAATATGTCGCGCGCCTTCAGGATCGGGAACCGCAGCGTCGGCAAGGCCGGTCAATGGCGTCAACGTCGTATGCGTGCCGAGGCTGTGGCGCTTGTAGCCGGGCACCGGTGTCAACACATCAACAAGGTTTTTTAATGCGGAGACATCGTCGCTGTTGATGATCAGGCGCAGCAGTTCCAGTTGGGCGCTCTTGTGCCGAAGCCCGATGTCATCCAATTGCGCGGAGACAAGATCCAGTCGGCGATACATGTCTGCCACATCGTTTACGGAGGCGGCACTCCAAAGCCGTTCCGCGATCGCGGCGGTGATCGGCCAGATGCGAGTGTCCACGTTCCGCGCGTCCACCAGTTCGGCCCACATCGTGGCCTCGCCGCCGAGCACATGGGTCCGCTCTTCAGCACTTAGCGGGCTGTCCGCCGGCAGTGGGTCATTCAAATAGTTTTTCTCGGCACTGTAGCAGAGGTCGATGTACCAGCCGTTGCTGAGGGTCACATCGTGCCCCGCGCGTGCGGCCTTTACCAAGCCTTCCGGGCCGCGCCAACTTTGGATCGTGATGTCTTGCGGAAGTCCTTTCGCGGTGCTGTCACTTACGTCGCCGATCTCGTCCCAACCGATCATCCGCTTGCCGTGCTTCTTGAGGATCGCATACAGCCGTTGATTGAAATAGGCCTGCAGCGCTTGGTTGTCCTTCATACCGTTCTTCTTCATAAAGGCCTGGATGCTGGCGTTGGCGTCCCATTGCTTTCCATTGTTCTCGTCGCCACCGATGTGCATGTAGGGGTCCGGGAAGAGCGCGGCCATCTCGCCAAGGAAGCGGTCGAGGAAGGTGTATGTCGCTTCATTGGTGGGGTCGAACGTGGGGCCGAAGACACCGAAATGCGTTTCGATCGAATAGGGGCCGGGTGCGCTGGCGAGCTCGGGATGGCTGACGAACCAACTGGCGCTGTGGCCGGGCAGATCGAACTCCGGCACCACACGGATGCCGCGCAGATCCGCTTCATGGATGATCTTTCGGATGTCATCTTGGCTGAGGAATTGGCCGTTGCTTCCTTGCTCCTGCAGTTCCGGAAACACGTTGCTCTCGATGCGGAATCCTTGGTCCTCGGTGAGGTGCAGGTGCAGCACGTTCATCTTCACCAGCTCCATGCCGTCCAGTTCACGCAGGATCACATCGCGCGGCATGAAGTGGCGGCAGACATCCATCATCAAGCCGCGCCAGACGAAGCGTGGCTTGTCCGTGATCCGCATCGCGGGGAAATACCAGCCATCCGAACCATTCTGCATGCTTTGGTAGAGTGTGGCAAAGGCATGCAGCACACCGATGTCCGTGGGCGCTTCGATGCGGATGCCGGAGGTATCGATCGTTAGCGCATAGCTGCCATCCACGGCGGGATCGTTCAGGTCTCCGATGGAAGCAAAGTGAACATGGAGTGGTGTGTTTGCCGTGCTGTCGGGCTTGGCCACAGGGCCGTTCCGGTCGGCCATTCGCGCGGACCAGCGGGGCACTGCCTCATCGATGCGCTCGCTGGTAGGGCCATCAACCGTTGCATGGATCGGTGCCACGAAGTGGAGATGCCCTTGGTGTTGTTCGACTTGTGCAGGCCAAGGCATGAGGGCCAGTTGTTGGCCGACCATGAGCATTGGAAATAGCGCGAGGAGAAGGGCAAATGATCGCATGGCGGCCAAGGTAGTAGTGGCCCGGAGCGGTGCTTCAATTGTGCAACAGCTTGTTGCACAATTGGCTTATCCCTTAGCTCTCGGGAATGTTGCAATTGTCCAACAGCTTGTTGGACAATTGGAGCCGGATATTCTGCAAATACTTGATATGAAAGGGCCGTAGGCTGTTTTGCTGATCGTAGAAAGTGGGTTTTGTCCGTGCGGCTATCTTGATGCCATGGCCAAGAAGAATACCAAGCCCCAACCGCGGTCATCGCTTAAGCGAAGTCCGAAGCGGACCACTAAAGCCGTTGCCATCTTGCCGAAGAACTATCCTGCATTGCTTGCGGCATTGAAGGAACGTATTCGTGCCGCCCAGTTGCGCGACGCGATCACTGTGAACCATGAGTTGGTAACGCTCTACTGGCACATTGGCAAGGAGGTCTTGCAACGGTAGGGCCACCGAGGGATGGGGCAGCAAGGTGGTGGAACGCTTGGCCAAGGACCTTCACCGGGAGTTCCCGGGCATGGCTGGACTGTCCGAGCGGAACTTGAAATACATGCTTGCCATGGCCGAGGCCTATGCCGAAGGATCAATTGTGCAACAGCTTGTTGCACAATTGCCATGGGGCCACAACATTCTACTGCTGACCAAGGTGAAGAAACCCGAGCATCGGCAGTGGTATGCGCAGGCCACCATCGCCAACGGCTGGAGCCGCGCGGTCTTGCTGGCCCAGGTCGATACCCATGCACATCGCAGGCAGGGCAAGGCGGTCACGAACTTCAAGCGCACGCTGCCCGAGGAACGATCGGACCTTGCGCAGCAGACCTTGAAGGACCCGTACACTTTTGAGTTCCTCAACATCGCCGTCGATGTGCGCGAGCGCGACCTGGAACAAGCCTTGGTGAGCCAGATCCAAAAAGTGCTGCTCGAACTCGGCGCAGGCTTCGCATTCATGGGACGTCAATTCCCCCTGAAGGTCGGTCGCAAGGATTACTTCCTCGACCTGTTATTCTACCACTTGAAACTAAGATGCTATGTGGTCGTTGATCTGAAGATGGGGCCGTTTGAGCCGGAGCACGCGGGCAAGTTGAACTTCTACCTGACCGCAGTGGACGAGAAGTTGCGGCACGCGGACGACAAACCTTCCATCGGATTGCTGCTGTGCAAGGACAACGACAAGCTGGTGGAATATGCCCTGCGCGATGTCGCCAAGCCCATCGGCGTTGCAGAGTGGCGCACGCGCTTAGTGGCATCGCTGCCGAAGAAGTTGCGCGGGCCTTGCCCAGTGTGAAGGAGATCGAGAAGGAACTCGGCGAGTGAGCCAGATGTCGAACGAGGAGATGTCCTTCCTGAAGAAGCAACGAGAAATTCGAAACAATACCGCCTAAACCGGCACCGCGCTCATCTCGAGCAGCTTCCCTTCCTCGCAGCGCACCACGCGCGCATTCACCTTCTTCATGTGGGTGTAATCGTGCGTGGCCATGATGACGCTGCGGCCACCTTGGCTAATGGTATAGAGCAGGTCCACGATCTCCGAAGTGGTTTCGGGATCGAGGTTGCCAGTGGGCTCGTCGGCCAACACCAGCTCGGGGTCGTTCACCAGAGCGCGGGCGATGCTCACGCGTTGCTGCTCACCGCCGCTCAGCTCGTGCGGCATTTTGTAGCCCTTGTTGCCGAGGCCCACTTTGTCCAGCACTTCCTGCACCTTGTCCGCCATTTCCTTCTTCGCCTTCCAGCCGGTGCTGCGCATCACGAAGAGCAGGTTCGCGTTCACGTTGCGGTCACCCAGCAACTGGAAATCCTGGAAGACGATCCCGATCTTCCGGCGTAGGTAAGGCACTTGCTTGCGCTTGAGCCGCGTGAGGTCGAAGCCTGCCACATGGCCTTCACCCTCTTCGAATGGAAGGTCGCCGTAGAGTGTGCGCATCAAGCTGCTCTTGCCGCTGCCCGTGCGGCCCACGAGGTAGACGAATTCGCCTGTGTACACCGTGAGGTCCACGTTGTTCAACACCAGGTTTTCGCGTTGGAAGATCTGGGCGTTGTGCAATTCGATGATGGGGCTCGACTCAGGCATGGTGTTGTGTGGGCCATCGTGCGCGCCGATGCGGTGCGCTTCGCGACGATCGCCCAAAGGAAGAAGATCCCGCGCGGATTCCTGCGTTCCACTACCTCGGAATTATCCTGCAGGTGAACACGCTTCCGTGGATAAGTCCGTTGCCTAGCTACCCTTCACCCCCATAGGCCCCGGAACTTTGGCCCCGTCCATGAAGACCCTTTTTCGTTCCCTCTCCGCGCGCTTTCTGCTACCGGGGCTGATGGCCTGTTGCACCCTCGCGGCCGTTGCGCAGCGGCCTGCGCACTACGAGCAACCCGAGGCGGACCTCGTACACGCGAAGGGACTCTTCGACAAGGCGCAATACGAGGCGTCGCTCTTCGAATTGGACCGCATTGCGGAGACGGTCCCCGACCCTCACAACGGTAAGCGCATCGAGGCCGAGTTCTTGGGAGCGCTCTGCTCCGTGCGCCTCTTCCACAACGACGCAAGCAACCGCCTGCTCGACTTTATCGACCACCATCCAGAGAACTTCCATGTTCCCGCGATCCGACTTGAACTGTTCCGATACTACTACACTGGCAAGCGCTGGGAGGATGCGCTGGCCTGGGCCGCGCAGGTGGATGAACTGACCCTCGGTGGGAACGAGCGGATCGAATTCGATTTCAAGAAGGGGTATGCCTTGTTCATGGATGATCGCATGGATAATGCGCAGGTGGAGTTCGCCAAAGTGAAGGACGGCACTGGGATCTATGCGGCACCCGCTACCTACTACGATGCGCACATCAATTACGTCAAGCGCAACTATGCTGCAGCGCTGGAAGGCTTCAATAAGCTGAAGGACGATCCGAACTTCGGACGCATCGTACCCTACTACATCGCTCAGATCCAATTCCTGCAAGGGCACTATGACGCGCTATTGGAATACGTCAAGCCATTGTTGGCGGACCCTAACGGCGCGAAGAGCACGGGAGACATCAATCGTTTGGCTGGGGAGGCCTACTACCGCACCGGGCAGTACAAAGAGGCGCTACCCTACTTGGAGAAGAGCTTGAACACTGTTGGTGTGACGCGGGGAGATCGCTACGTCGCGGGCTATTCCTACTACAAGAACGAGGACTACCAGAAGGCCATCACGCAGTTCACGCAAGTGGTGAACAACAGCACCGACAGCCTCGCACAACTGTCGGCATACCACATGGCGGACTGCTACCTGCAGCTCGGCCAGAAGAACTATGCCCGCAATGCATTCAAGAAGGCCTATGATCTCGGCAACGATCCACGCATTACGGAGGATGCGCTGTTCAATTACGCCAAGCTCGCGTATGAACTCTCCTTCGATCCCTACAACGAGGCCATCATCGCGTTGCGCGACTACATGGCGAAGTACCCCGGTTCCGCTCGGCATGACGAGGCGCAGGAATTCCTCTTGGACGTCTACTTGAAGACGAAGAACTACGAGTCCGCATTGGCCGCCTTGGATGCGATCCAAGACAAGGACATGCGCTTGCAAGGTGCGTATCAGAAGCTTGCCTTCGACCGTGGAACCGAGCTCTATGAAGGACGGAAATACCCTGAGGCACAGGTCTTTTTCCAGAAGGCCTTGAAGTATCAAGTGGACCAGAAGGCCACCGTGAACGCGCATTACTGGGCCGGTGAATGTGATTACGCCATGGGCGATTACACGGCGGCACTGGGCAAGTATGACGATGTGCGCAACGCTGGCGGGGCCTATGCCTCTTCGCTTTATGAGCAGGCAGGATACAGCATGGGCTACTCCTACTTCAAGTTGAAGCAGTACAGCGAAGCGGCCACATCGTTCCGCCGGGGGTTGGAAGCTTCGGGCATGTCCCGTGATCAACGCAACGACGCCATGGTACGCATCGGTGATTGCTACTTCGTTGGCAAGGACGTGGCAACAGCGACGCAGTGGTACGACAAGGCGATCGACAACAACGCCGCCGCCAGCGATTATGCGATGTACCAGAAGGGCATCTGCCAAGGGCTTCAGAAGAACTACACCGACAAGGTCGCTACGCTGAAAAAACTGTTGAGTGCCAAACCGAACAGTCAGTATGCCGCCGATGCTGAATTCGAACTGGGCCAGACCTACCTCACTTTGGACAAGGACGTGGATGCATTGGCCTACTACCAACAGGTCGTGAACGATCACCTCAATTCGCCGCACGTGCGCCAGAGCATGCTGCAAAGCGCGTTGGTCGACAAGCGCCAAGGGCGAACGGAAATGGCGCTCACGGGATTCAAGAAAGTGGTAGCGCAATATCCCACGATGGACGGCTCGCGCGATGCCTTGGCAGGGATCGAGAGCATCTACTCCCAGCAGGGCAACGTAGCCGCGTACGAGGACTACGTGAAGACCCTATCGTTCGTTGATCCCTCCACCTTGGACCTCGACGAGAAGTACTATCGCAGCGCCGAGCGGCTGTACTTCGCACAGCAATGCGATCAGGCAGTGGGCGCATTCCAGGACTACCTGTCCAAATATCCCAATGGCGGATATGTACAGAACGCCACCTTCTACAGTGCCGACTGTCTCTATCGCGCTAAGCAATACGACGCAGCTTTGCCTGGTATGGAGCAGACGGTGAAGAGCGGGAACAGCCAGTTCTTGGAAGCAGCGCTTTTCGCGTGTAGCGACATTCTTTACCGCAATAAGAGCTGGGAAGGCGCACTTGACTATTATGCGCAGCTTGAGCAGAAGGCAAGCCTGCCCGCGAACGTGCTCGTGGGCCAGATCGGCCAGCTCCGATGCTTGAAGGAATTGCAACGCAGCGACGAGGCCGCGAAAGTGGGGGAGCGGATCCTGAAGAACAGCGATGCCAGCGACGACCTGAAAGCGGAGGCCGGGCTGGCCGTGGCCCAAGGCGCGCTGGACAACAACGAGCTCGACGCGGCCTACACGCGGTATAAGGCCATCGCCGTTGCCTCCAAGAATGCCTACGGTGCCGAAGCCTCCTACAACATGGCTTATGTGCGCTACCTGCAGAAGAAATACAAGGACGCGGAGAAGCAGGTCTTCGATCTCGTCAAGAAGTTCCCGAGCTATGATCACTGGAAGGCCAAGGGCTTCATCCTTCTTGGTGATGTCTACGTGGGCATGGATGATAACTTCCAAGCGAAGTCCACACTTCAAAGCGTGATCGATCACTGCAACGAGCCGGACCTCGTCGCACAGGCCTCCGCTCGACTGGCCGCCATCGATGTTCCCAAGGCCGCAACGTCGGACAGCCTGAGTGATCCGACCAACATTGCACCAACGCCCGGCGACCAATGAGAACGATGCACCCACGCCTCCTGCGCCGCGTCGCCTTGGCCTTTGCTGTTGCAGCCAGCACCGCGGCCATAGCGCAGACGAGCGAGGAATACTATATCAACGGCGTCTACAATCCCACGCTGGCGGACGTCCATAAGATAGACATCCATCCGC
>JBEPUG010000104.1:0-12743 GCA_041691695.1 Flavobacteriales bacterium | reverse complement strand
CACACTGTTGTCATACCGGGCTTGCCCCGGTATCACACCAGAAAGCCACGGAGAAAGCCACCGCGAATGCGCCTTACGGATGGCAAACGCGTGTGACCCCGGGTCAAGCCCGGGGTGACAGAGCGCTTCGGTCGCTAGGCCGCATCGGCGGAGTCCCGATGCATATCGGGAGGCATTCATCTGCGTCATCTGTGTCATCTGCGGATAAAAATTCTGAAGAAGCCCACCGCCGCCGCTAGGCGGCACAATCCTGTTAATCCTGTAATCCTGTCAAATTCATTCATCGGCGTCCATCGGCGCAATCGGCGGTTCGCCTTATCGCCGTCAGGCGGATCGATCCTGTAGATCCTGAGATCCTGTCAAATGAATTCATCTGCGCCCATCTGCATGATCTGCGGATAAAACCCCTAGGAAAGCCACTCCATTCCCACATCCGGGCCCACTTCGTGAGACCCTGATGGAGCGGATCTGCGATCCGCCTTACATTTGCCGCGCTCTATCGCGCCCAGCCTTCGCCCGCCCTGCGGGTCACATCGTCCAGGCGCCATCCCCTGCGGATCATTGCACGCCGGACCGACCGAGAGCGATCCACACATACAATGCCTGTCCGGGACACAATGAACCGGGACGGCTTTCTTAACGCATATCCATGCACGAGACCACTTTTGACCAGCTCGGTCTTATCGAGCCCATTCTGAAAGCCCTTCAACACGAAGGCTATACCACGCCCACGCCTATTCAGGCACAAAGCATCCCCTTCCTCTTGGAAGGCCGCGACCTGCTGGGTTGCGCACAGACCGGCACCGGCAAGACCGCCGCATTCGCCATCCCCATGCTCCAGCGCATGTACAACGCTGGTGGCGGCACGGCCCGCGGTGGTCGCCGCCCCATCCGCGCCTTGATCCTTACGCCCACACGCGAGCTCGCCATCCAGATCGATGAGAGCTACAAGGCCTACGGTCGCTTTACCGGCCTGCGTGCCGCCGTCATCTTCGGCGGTGTCGGCCAGAAACCCCAGACGGATGCCCTCCGCGCTGGGATCGACATCCTCGTGGCCACCCCAGGCCGCCTGCTGGACCTGATGAACCAAGGCTTCGTCAACCTGAAGGAGCTCGAATACTTCGTCCTGGACGAGGCCGACCGCATGCTCGACATGGGCTTTATCCACGACGTGAAGAAGGTGATCGCCGCCATCCCGAAGAAGCGCCAGACGCTCTTCTTCAGCGCCACCATGCCACCTGAGGTCCAGCGCCTTTCATCCACGCTCCTCTTCAATCCCGTGAAGGTGGAAGTGACCCCGGCCTCCTCTACCGCCGAGACGGTTGAACAGGAGGTCTTCTTTGTCGACAAGGGCAACAAAGCCAACCTGCTGGTGCATCTCCTGGAGACACGCAACATCAAGCAGGCGCTGGTCTTCAGCCGCACCAAGCACGGGGCGGACAAACTGGTGCGCATCGTCGAGAAGGCGGGCATCAGCGCCGAGGCCATCCACGGCAATAAGGCCCAGAACGCTAGGCAGCGTGCCCTAAAGAATTTCAAGGACCACAAGACCCGCGTGCTGGTGGCCACGGACATCGCCGCCCGCGGTATCGACATCGATTCCCTCTCCCACGTGGTGAACTTCGACATCCCCAACGTGCCCGAGACCTATGTACACCGCATCGGCCGCACCGGTCGCGCGGGTGCCAGCGGCATCGCCCTTTCACTGTGCGATGTGGACGAGCGCGTCTTCCTGCGCGACATCACCAAGCTGATCGCCCGGCAGATCCCCATCAACGAGACCCATCCGTTCCCGGCATCCGGCAATGCGAGCAAGCCGCTCCCTCCCGCCTCCCCCAAGGGACAGGGCCGGAATGGCGGCGGTCGCAACGGTGGCGGACGCGGTCAAAGCCAAGGCCAAGGACAAGCCAGCGGGCAACCGAAGGATTTCGCATCCCTCACCGCCGAGTTGATCAACGACCTTGACGGTGGTGGAACCGGCGCAGGCGCAAAGCCGAAGCAGACCCCCCCTACCGGTGGCGAACGCAACAGCCGCAGGCGCTGGCGCGGTCCGCGGCCGAGTGGCGGCGGTAAGCGCTGAGCGCTGGTTGTAAAAGAACCACGGTTCCACACGGATGGACACGGATAAGCAGCGCTAGCGGTCGTCCACAATTGGATGTGACCCCGGCGCAGGGCCGGGGTGACAGCACGAAAAAAAAGGAAAGGCGGGAGGAAAACGCGCTTGGCGCGCTATTCCTTCCGCCTTTCCCATCTAGGTTGTCATTCCGGGCCTGACCCTAATGTCATTCAGGTATGTCTCGCCTGATGTTTTGGGTTAGAGAGCAGCGGATTTGCGCTGCAAGCGCGGACCTCACACGCCTCGCGCTATAAGCGCGGGCGGGGCCTCTGGCCCGTCTCGAACTGTGATACTTGCGGAATTAGTCGGGCCGGAGGCCCTAAGCATGCCGCCCACTCGGCAAAAAGCCGAGCGAGTGCTACGGAGGGAAAGGTTGTCATTCCCGGCTTGACCCGGAATCGCGAAAGAGCAGCTACGAATTCAGTCCCGAACTCCTTTTTGCGATCTCCGCGCCTTGGCGGTACGCTAAGCCCCACCCGCCCTCAGTTGGAGCGGATGTGATCGTGCTCCGGTGCCGCCACGCCTGCCGCCTTCGCTGCTACTAGTTCATCCTGCAACTGCTTGCTGGTCATGCTGCTGCCATCGTGGCTCCAGCCTGGAGGGCCGAAGATGTACATCCACTTGTTGCGGAAACCAGGCGCCTTCTTCACGTCCTTCCAGATCTCCTGGAACTCGAAGATGTTATGTGTGAAGGGATTGTCCGTACCGGGATCATGGCTGATACCAAAGAGCGGCTTCATGCCCTTGATGGGCTTCTGCCAAGTGCCGTAGATCTTGTCCCAGATGATGAGCATGCCACCGTGGTTGCGGTCCAGGTATTCGGTGTTGCTGCTGTGGTGCACGGTGTGGATGTAAGGCGTGTTGAACACGCGCTCGTACAGTGGGAAGGAGGGAACGATCTGCGAATGCAGGAAGAACTGGTAGAAGGAGTTCATGATGAGCACGGTGGCCATCATGATCGGCTCGAAGCCCAGCAACGGCATCCACAGCCAGTAGATCGGCTTGAACAAGGTGATGAACCAGCCGTTGCGGATGCTCACCGTGAGGTTGAAGGTCTTGGCGGAATGGTGCGGCTGGTGGGCGGCCCAGAGCAGGCGCACGTTGTGGCAGAAGCGGTGGTGCCAGTAGAAGTTATGGTCGTCCACGACGATGCAGATGATCCAGACGTACCAGGCAAAACCAAAGGTGCTGAAGCCGAAGAAGTGTTCGCGCAGCGGTTCCGCCAGGTGGAACAGGAAGAAGTACAGGGTGATCTCGAAGACGTTGGTGAGCACGCGCATCAGCGTGGCCCCGATCAACATGACAAAGCTGGAGAAGCTCTCCTTCAGGTTGTAGAGGTCCTTCGCGTTGTAGAACTCGATCAGCAGCAGGATGAGGAAGAACGGATAGACGTACTTGATGCCGATGCCCTCGATCGCTAGTGGGGGCAGCTGCGCCTTCATCTGCAGCCAAGCTTCTATGGGATTGAAGGTCATGTTCGATACGGGGAAATGGTTCCGGGAATGAGGGCGCAAATGTATCCTTCACCGGGAAGCAGGCCTATGACTTTTAACAGAAGAAGCCCCGAAGAGGATCGGGGCTTCCGTGGAAGGATGAGGTACGAGCTACTCCCCGAGTTCCTTCTTGATGGCGTTGTACTTGTCGGTGTTGCTTGTCTTGGCGTAGAGCTTCTTCAGCTGCTGCATCGTAGGCAAATCGTCCGGCTTCAACTCGTGGGCCTTCTCGAAGTACGGGACGGTCTTCAGGTAGATGTCATCAGCGACCTTCTTGCACTTGGCGTACTGCGCGTCATCCTTGAGTGCGGCGCATTTCTCATACTCATAGGCCGCGCGGTTGTTGTAGAGCACGCCGATGTTGTAGTAGCTGTCGAAGAAGGTGGAGTCCAAGGCGATACTTTTCTTGTAGGCGGCCTCAGCGAGGTCGTACCACTTCACCATGTCCGCCTCGTTCACCGTGCCCTGTGTGGGATTGGCCTTGGCATCGTCCAAGTTGCCCAGTACATAGTAGAACATGGGATTGTCCGGGGCCTTGTCGATGGCGGCCTTCACCGCGGTCTCCGCCTCTTCCGTGCGGTTGGCATCGAGCAGGAAGGCTACCACGTCCAGCATGAGCTCCTTGTTGTCCGGGTATTTCACCAAGCCCGCCTTGGACGTGGCGATGGCACCGTCGAGGTCACCTTGGCGCTTCTGCATCGAGGCGAGGCGGCGGTAGATCTCCGGCTTGTCATAGCCGATGGTGATGCATTCCTGATAGCGCTGCATGGCCATCAACGTGTCTCCTTTGGCCTCATTCGCGAGTGCACTGTTGTACACGGCATTGCTGTCCACTTGGTTGAAGGCCTTGGCAACGCGCTCGCTCAGTGCGTAATCGGAGATGGCCTTGTCATACTTCTTGTTGTTGAACGCGTCGTTGCCACCATTCAGCACGGTGATCTGCAGGTTCTTCAGGGCCTGTGTGTTCTCCTCCTTGTAGCTGCCCTTGGTATCCAGTTCGTTGGCCTTGATGTAGCTGTCGATGGCGATCTCAGCCGCGTTCGGGAACTTGGCTTGAAGGACGGTATCCTTCCCCATGGCGATGGCGGAGTAGATGTTGCCCCGGTAGCGCCAGGTCTTCTCCTTTCCCAAGGTGGATTCGTTGGTGGTCGCCGGTTCGATGTATTCGACGGCCTTGGCAAGGTCGCCATCACCCAAGTAGTTATAGGCGCTCACCACGTTGTTGTTCTGCGCCTGTGCGGCGAAGGCCACGGATAAGGCCGCGACAAGAAAAACTCCCTTCATGCTTTGCTTCATTGATTATTGATCATCGCCGTCGTTTGCAACATCAGTGCCATTGGCGTCATCGGCATCACCTCCCTCACTTCCCTCGCCTCTATTACCTCCCTCGCTTCCCTCACCCTCTTCACTTCCTTCGGCTCCTTCACCCGTCACTTCCTCCTCGGCCAAGGAACTGTCCACCTTGGCAACAGCGGCGATAGAATCGTTCTTGCGCAACTCGATCAGGCGCACGCCTTGTGTGGCACGGCCCAGTACGCGCATCTCGGAAAGGTCCATGCGGATAGTGATGCCGCTGCGGTTGATGATCATCAACTGGTCATCCTCCTTCACGGCCTTGATGGCGATCAGCGGACCGGTCTTGTCGGTCACTTGTATCGTCTTCACGCCCTTGCCACCGCGGTTGGTAATGCGGTAATCCTCAACGGGGCTGCGCTTTCCGTAGCCCTTCTCGCTCACGACCAGCACCTGCGTGGTAGCCGTCTCCTCCCCTTCCAAGGTCACCATGCCTACGACCTCGTCCTTGGCATCGGCGAGCATCATGCCGCGCACGCCGCTGGCGCCACGGCCCATGGCACGCACCCGGTCCTCTTCAAAGTGCACGGCCTTGCCCGCCTTGCTGGCGATGACGATGTGGCTGTTTCCGCTGGTGAGTTTGGCCTCGAGCAATTCATCGCCCTCGCGGATACCCACGGCGATGATACCGTTCGAACGCGGGCGACTATAGGCCTCCAGCGTGGTCTTTTTGATGATGCCCTTCTTGGTGACGAGCACCACGAAATGCTTGTTCAGGTATTCCTCGGTCTTCAGGTCGGTAACGTTGATGTAGGCGAGCACCTTGTCGCTGCCTTCCAGCTGCACCATGTTCTGAATGGCGCGGCCCTTGCTCTGGCGCGTGCCTTCCGGAATGTCGAAGACGCGCATCCAGTAGCAACGCCCCTTCTGGGTGAAGATGAGCAGGTAATTGTGGTTCGTGGCTACGAAGAGATGCTCGAGGAAATCCTCGTCGCGGGTGGTGCTACCGCGGCTGCCGATGCCGCCACGCCCTTGGGTGCGGAATTCGCTGAGGCTGGTGCGCTTGATGTAGCCCAAGTGGCTAATGGTGACCACTACCGCTTCGTCAGCGATGAGGTCCTCCATGCTCATGTCGCCACTGGCGTGAACGATCTGCGTCCGACGCGCATCGCCGTACTTGTCGCGGACCTCCACGATCTCATCCTTGATGATGGCGTAGCGCATTTCCTCACTGCCGAGGATGGCCTTGAGGTGATCGATCAGCTTCATCAGCTCGGCGTGCTCCTCGCGGATCTTGTCACGCTCCAGGCCGGTGAGGCGCTGCAGGCGCATGTCCAGGATGGCGCGCGCTTGGATCTCGCTCAAAGCGAAATTGCTCATCAACCCTTCGCGGGCGATGTCCGGCGTCTGGCTGGCGCGGATCAGCTTGATCACTTCGTCCAAATGGTCCAAAGCGATCAACAGACCTTCCAGGATGTGGGCGCGTTCCTCGGCCTTGCGAAGGTCGAACTTGGTGCGGCGCACCACCACGTCATGCCGGTGCTCCACGAAATGGTGGATCATGGCCTTCAGTCCCAGCAACACCGGGCGGCCATGGACCAGCGCGATGTTGTTCACGCTGAAACTGGTCTGCAACGAACTGAACTTGTACAACTGGTTGAGCACCACGGTACCCATGGCCTCGCGCTTCACATCGTAGGCAAGGCGGATACCGGTCCGATCGCTGTAGTCATTCACATCGCTGATGCCCTCGATGCGTTTGTCGTTCACGAGGTCCGCTACACCTTTATATAGTTGTACGGCCTTGTTCACCTGGAACGGGATCTCGGTGACGATGATCGTCTCACGACCCGACTTGGGATCTTCCTCAATGTGGCACTTGCCACGGAGCACCACGCGACCGCGACCGGTCTCGTAGGCCTCGCGCACGCCGGCGGTTCCATAAATGATGCCGCCTGTCGGGAAGTCGGGGCCCTTGATGTGCTCCATCAGTCCGTCCACGTCGATGTCCCTGTTCTCGATATAGGCCACGATACCGTTGCAGACCTCGGTGAGGTTGTGCGGCGGCATGTTGGTGGCCATACCTACTGCGATCCCGGATCCGCCGTTCACCAGTAGGTTCGGGATGCGCGTCGGCATCACGGTGGGCTCCTCCAGCGTGTCGTCGAAGTTGGGGCGCATGTCCACCGTCTCCTTGTCCAGGTCGGCCATCACCTCCTCGGCGATCTTCCGCATGCGCACTTCCGTGTAGCGCATCGCTGCCGGACTGTCACCATCGATGCTGCCGAAGTTGCCTTGGCCGTCCACGAGCTGGTAACGCATGCTCCACTCCTGCGCCATGCGCACCATGGCGTCATACACGCTCTGGTCACCGTGCGGGTGATACTTACCGAGCACTTCACCCACGAGACGGGCGCTTTTCTTGTACGCACGGGAGCTGCTCATGCCCAGGCCCTCCATGCCGAAGAGCACGCGGCGGTGCACCGGCTTCAGGCCGTCGCGCACATCGGGCAGGGCCCGGCTCACGATCACCGACATCGAATAATCGATGTAAGCGGTCTTCATTTCCGTCTCGATATTGATCGGGATGATCTTCTCTCCTGATGCTTCTGCCATTATTGTCAGTTGATCGGCCTTGCACGGTTCTTGGATACACCCCGCGAAAAGCGAGCCCGAAGGTACCCTTCACGCGGTTCACGGGGCTCCGGAATTTTCCACAACCGCACACGTTGGTGTGAATAAAAGAATGGATGCAGGAAAGATGCGCTTTGCACAGCTTGGATAGCTTGCCCCCGCAGGTCGCATCCTAACTTGCACCATTATCGTACATCACCGTTGAAGCACGTAAGCAACGCCTGAAGAACCCACTATGGACGCCAAATTCTCACCCCGGGTCAGAGAGGTCATCGGTTTCAGCCGAGAAGAGGCCCTTCGCCTTGGACACAACCACATCGGCATCGAGCACATCCTGCTCGGCCTTATCCGCGAAAACGACGGCAACGCCGTGAAGATCCTCCGCCACCTCGACGTGGACCTGGAGGACCTGCGCAAAATGGTGGAGGGCGCCATGGAGCCCGCCAGCAGTATGCGTCCACCGGACAAGGACAAGATCACCTTGGTGAAGCAGGCCGAGAAGATGCTGAAGATCACCTTCCTCGAGGCCAAGCTCTTCAAGAGCCCCCAGATCGACACCGAGCACGTGCTGCTCAGCATGCTGAAGGACCAGGACAACCTCGCCACCCGCGCGCTCAACAAGTTCAACGTGGACTATGAGAATGTGAAGCACGAGGTGGACACCATCCTCGCGGAGGACGGAGCCAGTGCTCCCCCCGCCCCTGCACGCCCCCGGCCCAAGGCCCAAGGCCCTCAGAGCGCGGACGATGATGATGACGACAGCGGTAGCGCGAGCTATGGCGCCGGCCCGAAAAAGCCTAGCGATAGCAAGAGCAAGACGCCCGTGTTGGACAACTTCGGCCGCGACCTCACCAAGATGGCTGAGGAAGGCAAGCTGGACCCCATCGTGGGCCGCGAAAAGGAGATCGAGCGTGTGAGCCAGATCCTCAGCCGCCGCAAGAAGAACAACCCCGTATTGATCGGTGAGCCTGGCGTAGGCAAGTCCGCCATCGCGGAAGGACTCGCCCTGCGCATCATACAACGCAAGGTGAGCCGCGTGCTCTTCGGCAAGCGCATCGTGGCGTTGGACATCGCCAGCCTTGTGGCCGGCACCAAGTACCGTGGCCAGTTCGAGGAGCGCATGAAGGCCGTGATGCACGAGTTGGAGAATAGCCCCGATGTGATCCTCTTCATTGACGAGATCCACACCATCGTGGGTGCGGGCGGCGCCTCCGGTTCGCTCGATGCCAGCAACATGTTCAAGCCCGCCTTGGCGCGCGGCGAGATCCAATGCATCGGCGCCACCACACTGGACGAATACCGTCAGTACATCGAGAAGGACGGAGCCCTAGAGCGCCGCTTCCAGAAGGTGATAGTGGAACCTACTAGCGTGGAAGAGACGATCCAGATCCTCGACAACATCAAAGAGAAGTATGAGGATCACCACAATGTTACCTACACCCCAGAGGCCATCAGGGCCTGTGTGAAGCTCACCAACCGCTACATCACAGACCGGCACTTGCCGGACAAGGCGATCGATGCGCTGGACGAGGCCGGCAGCCGCGTGCACATCAGCAACATCGTGGTGCCGCAGACCATCCTCGACGTGGAAGCGAAGATCGAAGAGGTGAAGGAAGAGAAGAACAAGGTGGTCCGCAGCCAGCGATACGAAGAGGCCGCGAAGCTCCGTGACCGCGAGCGCACCCTGCTGGAGGAACTGGAGGCCGCCAAGAAGAAGTGGGAAGAGGAAAGCCGCTCCCACCGCACCATTGTCAGCGAGGACAACGTGGCCGAAGTGGTCGCCATGATGAGCGGTATCCCCGTGCAGCGCATCGCCGAAAAGGAAAGCGGCAAGCTGCAGCGGATGAAGGAGGAGATGGAAGGCAAGGTGATCGGGCAGGAAGAGGCCGTGACCAAAGTGGTGAAGGCCATCCGTCGCAACCGCGCCGGCCTGAAGGACCCCAACCGCCCTATCGGCAGCTTCATCTTCCTGGGCCCTACCGGCGTGGGCAAGACGCAGCTCGCCAAGGAACTGGCGAGGTATATGTTCGACACGGACGACGCTTTGATCCGCGTCGACATGAGCGAGTACATGGAGAAATTCTCCGTGAGCCGACTCATCGGCGCCCCTCCCGGCTACGTGGGCTATGAGGAAGGCGGCCAGCTCACCGAGAAGGTGCGCCGCAGACCCTACTCCATCATCTTGCTGGACGAGATCGAGAAGGCACACCCGGACGTCTTCAACCTGCTGCTGCAGGCGCTGGACGACGGGCAGATGACGGACAGCCTCGGCCGCAAGATCGACTTCCGCAACAGCATCATCATCATGACCTCGAACATCGGGGCGCGTGACCTGCAGGAGTATGGCTCAGGCGTGGGATTCGGCACCAAGGCCCGGATGGAAGGCACCACGGACGCCAACCGCGGCATCGTGGAGAAGGCACTCAAGAAGGCCTTCGCTCCCGAGTTCCTTAACCGCATCGATGACATCATCATGTTCAACTCGTTGAAGCGGGAGGACATCCACAAGATCATCGACATCGAACTGGGCTACGTCTACCAGCGCATCAGCGAGCTGGGCTACGACCTGAAGCTCACTGACGAGGCGAAAGACTTCCTAGCCGAGAAGGGTTACGATGAGAAGTTCGGCGCTCGCCCTCTGAAGCGCGCGATCCAGAAGTACATCGAGGATCCGATGGCCGAGGAGATCATCAATCAGAAAGTGGAGGAAGGCGATAAGATCGTCGTCGGCCTCAACAAGGAGAAGACCGATGTGGCGATCAAGGTCACCAAGAGCAAGAAGAAGGTGAGCAAGGGCGACGAAGGCAGCAACGATGGCGAGGCCGAGCCAAAGAGCTGATCAGCGTCACCATGAATGATAACGGGCCGTCTCGCAAGAGTCGGCCCGTTCTTTTGGCGCATATTCCTTCGCTATTGCCACTACCTCAAGCAGGCGCGTAAGATCAATACGATCATACATCCCAGGAACATGAAGATGCTGATGCGGTTGATGCCGTGCATGAAGCGCAAGTTCACGTTGTGGTCCGACTTGGAGAACAGGGTGGCCGGGTTGAGGTAGTAGAGGATGCGCTTCAGGAACATGGGGTGAAGTTAGGAAGCACAGTGATCACGTACTCTTAGGTCCGATCGGCCACATGATACGAGCAACCGTTTGGAGCGCTTTCCATGGTAAGTCCGTCAAGCTGAACGTTCAATTCGCTTGCACTCCGAAGAACTCCAAGTGCTCGATCGTCTTGTAGTCGAACCCAGTGCCGTTGGGATCCCATCCATACACATAGGGCAACTGGATCAAACAGGCATCAGTTGTCTGGTAGGTAGAGTTGGGCGTAAAGCCGAAGAAGTACAGATGCCTGTTGTCCACGCCGTAGTACCCGTTGGCGAAGTTGATCTGCTGCCCCGTCCGCTGGATAGGTACATTGGGGAAGGTGATCGTCGGATATAAGGCACTTGAAAATTGCAGACTTATGGAGGTATCGGAAACAGCCGTCACCACAAGGTTGGCGCTTCCCAAGTGCAAATGGCCCACGTATGCGACCGAATCACAAGCAGCCAGCGTGCCCAGGTCGATCTGGCCAGGGAGGAATTGAGTAGTTCCCGAATACCCCCCTGACATCAAGATGGCATTCGTAGAGGCGACAAAGGGGATACTGTCAAGGTCGATCTTCTTGCATTCCCCTTCGGCGACCGTGATGGTATCGAGGTAGGTCTTAGCCCCGTTGATCGCCGTGATGGCATAGGTGCCGGGATCGAGATCGAAGGTGGCATTCCCGCCGGCCCCACATTCGGGAGCCTCTCCATAGTGGTAGATGGTGATATTCTTGGTCTCACCGTTGCAGGTCACAGGTATCGGCGAATTGAAATAGGTGGAGACCCAGAACATGATATGGCTGGAACTTCCAGCGACCACCGGTGGCGGGATGGGGTCGTCCTTCGACTTGTTGCAAGCCAATGTGCCAAGGACCAGCAGGAAAAGGAGTAGTATGCCCGGATGCTTCCTCATGCTTGATTTTCTGTTCTGATGGTCGGACTTGCGCCGCGCAATTTAATGCGGTTCTCGGCCCTTGTCCATAAGGTCATTCGGCAAGATCGGGACCTGATGCAGCAATACGTCCGAACGTGATGGATGTTCCACACTCCAGTTCGTGCCTCCGAGTCCATCTCTTCCTTCGCAATACGGATACCTGGTATTCATCCGGCATGGGCCTGCTTTAGGGCGATATCTTAGTGCCCCACCAAGGCGTGCCGCTCTCACAAGAACTTCATACCGCTGCATTTCATCCTTTCCCTGTGAGCTTTATCTGTTTTATCGCAAGACAGGAGGCTTCGGGCCAGCTACCCTTATCGAGATCGGATAGCTTGAACACCAACAGAACATGAGGGATAAGATTGGTTCCTTAATGACCTTAGGAGATCTCCGGCAATTTTTCGCTACAGGGAATGCCGAAGTTGGAGATTACGGCTTCCATTCATTCGCCTTTGAAGGGTTAAATTTGCGCCCCTTTCCATGGCCTTCGAACTCATCTCCGAATTCGTTCCCACCGGCGACCAGCCGGAGGCGATCCGCCAATTGGTGGAGGGCGCCCGTGAAGGCGTGCAGTACCAGACCTTGTTGGGCGTAACCGGCTCGGGGAAGACCTTTACCATCGCGAACATGATCGCGCAGCTGGACCGGCCCACGCTGATCCTGAGCCACAACAAGACGCTGGCAGCGCAGCTCTATGGCGAGTTCAAGCACTTCTTCCCGAAGGACAACGTGGAGTATTTCGTGAGCTACTATGATTACTACCAGCCGGAGGCCTACCTGCCGGTGACGAACACCTATATCGAGAAGGACCTCTCGATCAACTCTGAGATCGAGAAGCTGCGCTTGGCGACCACCAGCGCGCTGTTGAGCGGGCGGCGCAACGTGATCGTGGTGGCCAGCGTGAGCTGCATCTATGGCATCGGCAATCCGGCGGAGTTCCACAAGAGCGTGGTGCATGTGAAGAAGGGCCAGAAGGTCTCGCGGAACGCGCTGCTGCACCAGTTCGTCTCGGCGCTCTACAGCCGTCGCGACATCGATCCTACACGTGGCAACTTCCGAGTGCGCGGCGATGTGGTGGAGGTCTACCTCGCCTATGCGGACGAAGGGATGCGCATCCACTTCTGGGGCGATGAGATCGAGAAGATCGAGCGCTTCAGCATCGAGAATGGCAAGACGCTGGAGA
>JBEPUG010000103.1:0-12787 GCA_041691695.1 Flavobacteriales bacterium | reverse complement strand
GGGTATCGGTGAACGCACGTTGTACCGGAAGATCAAAGAGTGGGACCTAACGTGAAGCACGCCTTTGCCATAGCGACCGTGCTGCTACTTGGCGGCTGCTCAGTGAACTACTCTCTTAGCGGAGGGAGCGTGCCCGTGGGTGCAAAGACCCTTAGCGTGGCCTCGCTTGATGCACGCGCACCGCTGTGCTCGCCGCAAAGTGCACAGACGATCTCCGAGACGGTGCGTAACCTGATGCAGGCACAGACACCGCTGACCCTCACGCAGACCGATGGGGACATTGCGTATGAAGGTGCGGTGACAGGATACGACGTGCAGCCTGTGGCGATACAGTCGAATGAGACGGCAGCCCTGAACCGGCTCACCATCACCTTGAGCATCCATTATTCCAACAAGGAGGAACCCAAGACGGACGCGGACTTCACCGTATCGCGCTTCGCCGATTACCCCAGCACACAGGATCTCTCCACCATAGAGGACGGGCTGGTGCAGGATATCGGCAAGCAACTGGCGCAGGATATCTTCGACCGCACGTTGGGCAATTGGTAGTGCCGATCAGAAAATGGACCGCGAACGACTCACCGAATTGCTTCAAGATCCCGCACAGGTCGCTGCCGAGGACCTTGGTGACCTGCGATCCATGACCGAGCGCTTTCCGTGGTTCAGCGGTGCGCATCTCTTGCTGGCCGTGGGTGAACACGCCCAAGGCGATGTCCTCTCCAATGATCCCGTGCGAACACCGGCAGCCTATCTGCCTTCGCGGGCAGTGCTGTTCGACCTGACACAAGCGGAAGCCTCTCCTGCCCCGCCACCGATGCATGTGGTGAAGGAAATTCAGCCGGAGTTGCCTTTACCTGTTTCACAACACGCGGCAACACCCGCAGCGGTGGAAGCATCCCCTACCGTCACCGAAAGACCGCCATTCGTTGCGGAAGGGAAAAAGCCTATGCCGGATGTTCAAGTCGAAGGTGAAGTATTAGCTCCTCCTGCTGCACTTAATTCGCAACAACATTGGGCTTCGCCGCTGCAAGCGGAAGAATTGCCACCGGTGAGTGAAGGGCCGTTACACCTTGCTGAAGAACTGCGGCCTATCCTGCCGGATAGCGCGAACGGTATAACGAATGCGCCCTTGCCTCATCGCATCCTTACTCCTTTGCCTACTCTGCAGGAGCCAGATCCACTTGAGAGCCAGTTCCGCGAAGCCATCATGGCCAATGGCTACGATCTGAGCGCCGTTCCTCCACCACCAGAGGAGCCAAGGATCGCTGCAGTGTTGCCTTCGATGGCAAGCGAGACCGAACGCGCCATTCCGCCGACTGTTGCAACCAGAGTTCCGGCAGCGCAACCCCTCCAACCGGTTACACGGATCACAAAGGGTAGCCGACTGCGCTTCACGGATTGGTTGACTGCGAGCGACGCAATATCCTCGGAACCCTCGATAGTGACAGCGTCCGGCCCTTCATCGGAAGAAACACCTTCAGCTCAGGCCCTAAGTCCCACTGCTCCATTGTCGAACGCGGTCGATCCGGACCCCAAGGAGATCATCGATCGTTTCATTCAACAGGCCACGCCGCCCGCGGCGCCTGTGAAGGCCGAATTCTTCACGCCCCAACAAGCCGCCAAGCGCAGCCTGCAGGATGAAGGCCTTGTGAGTGAGACGTTGGCCAAGATCTACGAGCAGCAGGGAGACATCGCCAAGGCAAAGGCCACATATGCGAGGCTGTCGATCATCCATCCGGAGAAAAGCGTTTACTTCGCAGCCCTTTCCAAAGCCCTTGAAGGCCGTTCGAACAAGTAGCCATGGTCGCGATCTCCATCATCATCATCATTCTGGCCGTCCTCTTGGCCCTGGTCGTTCTGGCCCAAAATCCCAAGGGGGGTGGGCTTGCAACGGGTTTTACCGGTGCATCGCAGATCGGTGGCGTGCAGCGCACGGCCGACTTCATGGAGAAGGCAACGTGGACCTTGGCCAGTCTACTCATGGTGCTCTGTTTGGTCTCTGCCTCACTGCAGCACACCACCGTGGCCGGTGACAATTTGGACGCCCCCATAACGGTGGATGAGAAGCCCAATGCAAATGCTGTTGCCGCGCCAGCCGTGAGTGACAGTGCGCACGCAACGAGCCCTGCACAAGGCGACGGTCAGTAGGCCGTGCGCCAGCCTGTCAGCACCTCGCATGACAGTAGTCCCCTTACTTCATCCGATCTCCGCGACTTTGACAGGTACCCTGCCGTGGCATGGTGATCGTTGAGCGCGTATTCGCAAACCTAGACCAATAACCAAACAAGAAAATGGCGACCAAAGTGAAGCCCTTGGCAGACCGCGTTCTCGTTGAAGCCGCTGCGGCTGAAGAGACCACCAAAGGAGGTATCATCATTCCCGATACCGCAAAGGAGAAACCCCAGCGTGGCAAGATCATCGCCATCGGCACTGGCCGCGTGGCGGATGACGGCAAGGTGACCCCCTTGATCGTGAAGGTGGGCGACAACATCCTGTACGGTAAGTACAGCGGGACCGAGCTCAACCTCGATGGCAAGGACTACATGATCATGCGCGAAAGCGACATCTACGCCGTGCTCAACTAATGTACCGTCGACCTACTGGGTCGACTCAACAGGAGCGCTCATCCAGCGCCCTTCCAACCCCTAACCAAAAAATCCTGCAATGGCAGCAAAGAACATCCAATTCGAAGTAGATGCACGCGATCGCCTAAAGCGCGGCGTGGACCACCTCGCGAACGCCGTGAAGGTGACCCTCGGCCCCAAGGGCCGCAATGTGATCATCGACAAGAAATTCGGTGCACCCCAAGTGACCAAGGACGGCGTGACCGTCGCCAAGGAGATCGAGCTGAAGGACCCCGTGGAGAACATGGGCGCCCAGATGCTGAAGGAGGTGGCCAGCAAGACCGCCGACATCGCCGGTGACGGCACCACCACTGCCACCGTCCTTGCACAGGCCATCGTTACCAGCGGCCTGAAGAACGTGGCAGCCGGAGCCAACCCAATGGACCTCAAGCGCGGCATCGATAAGGCCGTGACCGCCGTGGTCGCGGAGCTCAAGAAGATGAGCAAGTCCGTCGGTGACGACAACGCGAAGATCAAGCAGGTGGCCTCGATCAGTTCCAACAACGACGACACCATCGGCGCCCTCATCGCTGAGGCCATGGCGAAGGTGAAGAAAGAAGGCGTGATCACGGTTGAGGAAGCGAAAGGCACCGACACCACCGTGGAGATCGTGGAAGGCATGCAGTTCGACCGCGGCTACATCAGCCCCTACTTCGTGACCAACGCGGAGAAGATGGAGGTGGAACTGGAGAACCCATACATCCTGATCTACGACAAGAAGATCAGCACCATGAAGGAGCTTCTTCCTATCCTTGAAAAGAGCGCACAAACCGGCAAGCCCCTGTTGATCATCAGCGAGGACATCGACGGTGAAGCGTTGGCCACCTTGGTGGTGAACAAGATCCGTGGATCCCTGAAGGTGGCGGCAGTAAAGGCCCCGGGCTTCGGCGACCGTCGCAAGGCAATGCTGGAAGACATCGCCATCCTCACCGGTGGTACCGTCATCAGCGAAGAGCGCGGCTTCAAGCTCGAGAACGCCGAGCTGACCATGCTTGGCAAAGCTGAGAAGATCAGTATCGACAAGGACAACACCACGATCGTGAACGGCGCAGGTAAAAAGGCTGATATCACAGGTCGCGTGGCGCAGATCAAGGCGCAGATCGAAAACACCACCAGCGATTACGACAAAGAGAAGCTGCAAGAGCGCCTCGCGAAACTCGCAGGCGGCGTGGCCGTGCTCTACATCGGTGCAGCCACCGAGGTGGAGATGAAGGAGAAGAAGGATCGCGTGGACGACGCGTTGCACGCGACCCGTGCGGCCGTTGAGGAAGGCATTGTAGCCGGTGGCGGCGTGGCCTACATCCGCGCCCAGAAGGTGCTGGAGAAAATGGAAGGCGACAATGCTGACGAGACCACCGGTATCGCCATCGTACGTCGCGCTATCGAAGAGCCGCTTCGCCAGATCGTTGCCAATGCTGGCATGGAAGGAAGCATCGTGGTGCAGAAAGTGCGCGAAGGCAAAGGTGATTTCGGCTTCAACGCCCGCACCGAGGTCTACGAGAACCTGCTCGCAGCAGGGGTGATCGACCCCACTAAGGTGACGCGTGTCGCCTTGGAGAACGCAGCCAGCATCGCCGCTATGCTCCTCACCACCGAGTGCGTGATCAGCGAAGAGAAGGAAGAGAAATCATCTGCCCACATGCCCGACATGGGTGGCATGGGTGGAATGATGTAAGCTTCAACACCAACGAAACGGGAAGCCCCGGCCGGAAGGTCGGGGCTTCTTTATTCTTAGATCACTAAGGGAACCGTAGTACCCGATGGTCACGGAGATGGCTCAATGCATCTCCGAAAAACGCCGACCATCGGTGCTCCGGTCAGTGCTGACTAACGAATAATGTAGATACCGGCGGGCGAGGCTTGCCTGTCCGAGGAACTGCCATGCTCCGTCAGTTTGCAGGACCCGGATGCGATCGCTGTTCGGGACGAAGGGTGAGATGAACCAAGCTGTGCTATCGACCGGGTCTGCGAGGCACGTGGTATGGTCAGTGACTCCATTGGCCTGCGGGAACTGCGGGAGCGTTTCCCGACAGGATCCGAAGTCCGTGGACCAGCAGTCGCTTTCAAAAAGGGATGAGGCACTTAACCAACCTGCAGCAATTCGCATACTGTAGTAGCAGAGCGAATGATCGTGAAGCCGCGTTCGTCGCGACTCCGTGTACATTTCCGCTACCATGCGCGCTCTTGCCACTTGGTTTCTCGGCATTGTTCTCATCCCGCTGGCGATGGGGCAAGCCTTGCGCTTCCAGCAGATCTCCACCTCAGATGGATTATCGGACAATTCGATCACTGCGCTGTTCCAAGATCGGCATGGCTTCCTGTGGATCGGCACAGACAATGGGTTGAACCGTTACGACGGGCACCACATCCGGAGCTGGCACGTCAAGCAGGGCCTTAGCGGCGAGCACGTCACGGATATCCTTCAGGACCGCAACGGCACTATCTGGGTAGCCGCCCATGAAGGCGGACTCACACGTTTCAATGCCGAAGGCGAAGTGACCGCAACATTCCACCCTGACACTCTAAATGTGAACGCCATCGCCAACGTGCGCATCACTTGTCTGTTCGATCTGAATGACAGCATCCTGATGATCGGCGCACAGCGCACACCGATCATCTTCATGGAGAAAAGGACCGGGCGCTTCACCTACTGGAAGGGCTCGGGGCCCATCACCCCCGCCGCAGCCATTGCACGTCCTTTGGACAGCAACGACTGGTGCCACTACATCTCCGACATCGGCGGCGGCCGACTGGCGATCGGTTTCCTGCTGGCCTATAAACAATGCATCGTGGACCGCAGCAGCGGAAAGATCACGGGAGCGGCTTTCCACGTGGACCCGGCCATTGACCAAACGATAGTGACTGCCATTCGCGTGGATGACCGGCTCATCGGTGCGGGATGGCAACCTCGCCTGCGCGTCCATGACCTCGTAACAAACACGGAAACGACCTGGGCCACTCCGGATGAATGCAGGGCGCTGATGCGCGACAACAGCGAGCATCTGCTTGCCGGAACCTCCTCCAAGGGCTTGCTCCGCATCGATCTACGCGATGGCAGGTGCGAGGTGTTCAGGCACCGGCGCGACGATCCCCGCTCGCTTAGCGACGACCGCATACGCGCGATGCTGCTTGACCGTGAAGGTCGACTCTGGGTAGGTACACGCAACGGATTGAACCTCTATGCGCCACAACGCTGGTGGGCCACCTCCATCCCGATGACCGTCGCCAGAGATCCCGATGCTCCAGGACCTTTTCCTTTCAGTATGGCCGAAAGGCCGTCCGGCGAACTCGACATCTGCACTGCCGAAGGCCTGTTCCGCTATACGACCGATGGATCCATGCGGCACGTACCGATCTCCGCGGTGACCGGACCGCTGCGTACAACGACCTTGCTTGAAAATGGGCGATTGAGCATCCTCGGTGCGGAGGAGGGACTGTTCAATTGGGTGCAAGAAAGCAACACCGCCAGCGCGTGGCCCTTGCAATTAGCTGGGCCGGCGGAAGGACCATCCCACGCGATATCCAAAGGTGGCTTACCCCCATTGTTCCAAATTCGAAGCCTCCTGATGGACACCTTGCGAGGCGCACCTACCCTTGTGCTGGGCGTACTCGGTTATGGCATCGCCCTGGTGGACCTGGAGCGGAACAACATCTCATGGTACACGAATATCGCTGGTGATCCGCACACCATAGGTAGCAATTTGACGAATAAAGTGGTGCGGGACCATAAAGGGAACTATTGGGTCGGAACGTCCTATGGCCTTTATCAATGGCTGCTGGATGGTGATGCTCCCGCCAACACGTTCCGCGCCTTTCTGGCCAACGATAAAGACCATCCCTTGCCCGCCAATGACATCATCGATCTGCTTGCCGATGATCGAGGAGTGCTCTGGATCGCCACACGGAACGGCGGCTTGGCGTGGTGGGACGGTCTCACCATGCGCTTCAAAACCATGCCTGCTACTGCCGGCAATACGGTATACGGCCTGGCGATGGACAGGGCGGGCCGACTCTGGTGCGCTGGCCGCGGATGTTTCGCCGTATTGGACACGGCCAGTGCAACCTGGGATCAGCTGCCTTTGCAGAGTGCGCAAGGCATTCCAACGGTGCCCGGATGCACCCGCAGCCTCAGGGATGGTCGTATCGCATTCATCGCCAATGACGCACTCCAGATCTTCGATCCTGCGGAGTTGCGATCCCCGTCCACTCCTCCGCTTCCCTATCTGACAGCGCTTGAACTGGCGGACTCGTCGGTGATGGTCCGCATTCGAAATGGGATCCTTAAGTTGAACGCCGATGAGGGTCCGCTACACGTAGAGATAAGCGCGCTGGATCTTGCGCCGCTCTCACCCTTCCGCTATACACTGGAGCTGGAGGGCGTTGACCCAGCTCCCCGCTTTACGGACGAGAACGGCAGCCTCATATACGCCGGTCTTCCCGCGGGCAGGTATCGCCTGCTCGCGCGAACGGTGGCGTCAAATGGTATCAACAGCGCACCGGTGGAACTAGCGGTGATCGACAAGGCCGCCCCGGTATGGCAACGATGGTGGTTCTACGTGATGATCGCCTTGTTCACCGGGGCCATCGCCTATGCCGCTTCGCGCTACAATTACCGACATAAAATGAAGCTCCAACAGGTGCGCAACCGCATCGCCAGCGACCTGCACGACGAGGTGGGCTCGTCACTAAGCGCGATCACCATCGGATCGCAAATGGCGGCGCAACTCAGCGGTGATGGGAACTCACAGCTCAAGAACCTCATGACACGCATTGGTGAGACCAGCAGTGAAAGCTTGCGCAGCATGAGCGACATCGTGTGGGCGATCGACCCGAAGAACGATGAAGGAGAAGCTCTGGTAAAACGCATGCGACGCATCGCACAGGAGTTGCTTGAGGAGAAGGGCATCGATGTGTCATTCTCGATCTCCGGCGGCGTGGAGGAATTGAAACTACCGATGAACGCGCGCAAGGAGTTGGTGCTGATCTATAAGGAAGCGGTGCACAACGCGAGCAAATACAGCGGCGCCGAACTCGTGCAGGTCTCGCTAGATCGCCGGAACGGAAAGCTCGTCATGAGCGTGAATGACAATGGAAAGGGATTCGACATATCGCTACACCCGGACGGTCACGGACTCGGAAGCATGCAGCGTCGCGCGAGATCGCTCGGCAGTGAATTGCGGATGAAGAGCGCGCCCGGCCATGGAACGCTCATAGCGGTGGAAGTGGACATCAAGAGAATTCGTGATTGACCCGTGCTTATGGATGGGGCTGCTTTGTTGCCACAAACCCGATCCATGAAAAAGCTCGTCTCCTCGTTGGCGTTCTGCGCCATTGCGATGGTCACATCCGCCCAACTATCGCGCATCGTTGTGCAAGGCACCGGCGGCCCTCAGGTGTTCTCCGATCTCGCTGCCGCGATCACCGCGGCGCAATCGAACGACTACCTCTACCTGAGTGGTGGGACATTCAACGCGCCGGACAACCTTGTCCTGGACAAGCCCTTGCATTTCGTGGGGGCAGGCATGGACCCGGATAGCACCGGTATTACCGGGGTAACTTCGATCCAGATGATCTGGAGTGGCATACCGGTCCATTATATTGTGACCACTGCAGCCTCCGGCAGCAGCTTTACCGGTATCGCTTTCGGTGGTGCCAGTTCTCCTTTCCAGTACGGCACCAGTGCCGATGATGACGACCCGACCGGCATCATGTTCCAACGCTGCTCCTTCGCGGCCGGCCTTACTCTCAGTTATGAAAGCACGACGGCCATGTCGTCCACCACCTTCGACGAGTGCATTTTCTACAACTCGACACCGACCCAAGGTACCGCTCTACTTACGCGCTGCATCTTCAGCGGCACCTACGCGCCGTACAACTTCGGCAGTGGCAGCCCCCTGACCATGCGGCATTGCGTGTGCATCGGCACCGGCGGCATCAGCGGCGTTACGGGAGGCACGTTCGAGGATTGTATTTTCAACGGCACGTTCTACGGTGTGGCTGCCACCTTCAACAACTGCCTCTTCGTAGCCAGCGGCCTGCCTCCCGGCAGCACCGGGTCCGGCAATGTGTTCAGCCTTACAGCGAACTCCGTTTTCGTGAATGAAACGGATGGATACTACCAGTTCGCCGATGATCTGCACTTGGCCGTCGGAAGTATTGGGCTTAATGCAGCGACCGATGGCACCGATGTGGGTCTTTACGGCAGCAACTCGCCTTACAAGATGGGAGCCGTTCCATACGCACCGCACTATCAGCTCGCGAACATCGGTACCGCCACCAACGGCGCTCTTCAATTGCCGGTCAGTTTCAAAGTAGCCGCTCAAACGCATTGAACCATGCGCAACTTCCAACAACTCTTCCGCGCGTTGCTCGCACTCCTGCTCATCGCGCCGCTGGTCTGCCGATCCCAGACCATCACCAGTTATCGTTACTGGTTCGATGACAATGCCAGCGCAGCTAACACTGTTACCGTTTCCGGTGTGCAGGACCTCACACTGAATGCGACCATGGATGCTTCAACACTCGGCAAGGGCTACCACCTCGCCACCCTGCAGTTCAAGGACAACAACGACCGCTGGGGCGCGCCTGTCACCAGCACGTTCGTGATCACGGCTGCCGACCTGGTGGCACGTGAATACTGGTTCGATGACGATGTGAGCACCTTGCAAACCGTGAGCGTGACCGCCACCCAGGTGCTGAATGTGACAACGCTGATCGATGCGTCAATGCTCGGCGAAGGTCCGCATACGGTCACCTTACGCAGCACCGATGCCATCGGCAACTGGAGTGTGCCGCTTACGCAAGCATTTGATGTCATGGTCGGTATCGAAGAGATCCCCGGCCTTGAAAGCGTGGTGCTGATGCCGAACCCGGCGGACGATCAGGTGCAACTCCGGTTCGATGCGCGCACTGATGTGGACCTCACATACGATGTGGTCGATGCTTCAGGTCGAAATGTTCGGGGCATGGAGCGCGTGAACATATCAGCATCGGTCTCACGGACCATCGATGTGTCCGCATTCGCTCCTGGCGTCTACCAACTGCGATTGATCGGCGCGAACGGAGTGAAGTGCATGCCGTTCATAAAGCGCTGATCGACGTACATTCCTGCCATGCAACCCATCCGCGTCATCGCCTTCGACGACAACAAGGACCTACGAGAGATGTTCCGCATGCTGGTTGACGCGCAGGAGGACATGGTATGCGTGGCGGTGCACCCGGACCTGAGCCAACTCTTGCGCGACATCGGTGCCGCGCAGCCGGACGTGATCGTGATGGACATCCAGATGCCCGGCTTGGACGGCATCGCGGGTGTCCGACTGATCAAAGGGCGCTATCCTGCGGCACGGATCCTCATGCAGACGGTCTTCGATGATGACGCCAAGGTCTTCGATGCGATCCGCGCGGGTGCAAGTGGCTATATCCTGAAGACGGCCAACGCCGATGAAATGATGAGGTCCATCCGCGAGGTGCATGCAGGAGGCTCCGCCATGACGCCGGCGATCGCGATCAAGGTGTTGGAGCTGTTCCGCGCGAATGCACCTTTCGACAAACAAGCGCTGGACCCCGGCCTCAGCGAGCGCGAAAAGGAAGTGCTTACGCTTCTGGTGAAAGGTCGCAGCTATAAGATGATCGCCGCAGACTTAGGCATCAGCTATCACACGGTAGATAGCCACATCCGTCATATCTATGAGAAATTGCACGTGGGCAGCGGGACTGAAGCGGTGAGCAAGGCCATCAAGGACCGGCTGGTCTAAAGCGCGTGCTCGCGGTCCGATTACTTCTCCTTCACCACATCCTCCCAGAAGGTGATCTCCTTTCCGTTGTTGATGCTGATCCGCGCTATGTCATCATAGAGGGATAGTTTCCCCGTGACGCAGACCTTGCGGTCGATGAGGTAGGTCTCGGCGTTATAGGCGAAATTCGGCCCGTTCGAGTCCCAGACCGTGGCGTAGAAATCCTGGTTGGGATAGATGCGGTCGAAATTGAGGTAGAGCGCGTTCGACTTGCCAGCGCGGTGGGTGCTGACCACAGTTCCACAAATAGTGGCCGTATTGCCGATGTGGAACTTCGCCTGCTTGGAGTTGAAGCGTCCGCCCGGCAGCGGCGCAGGCAATGGTGCCACTTCTACCTTCGCGTTGTCCCCTTCGCCATACCAGTCCTGCGTATTGTTCTGCGCCTCGATGCGGTTCTCCAAGGTGTCATCCAACGAGGCGAACAGATCGAGCTCGGATAGCTTCTCCACGCTGTCTATGGAGACCGAGTAGCTGAGCAGACCGCGGTCGTTCAACCCGTTGCTCATCACGAAGGCGATGCCCTTCTTCACCGGCCCGTCGATGTCCACCATCGCCTTGAAGAAGTAGGGCGGTATGCTAACATCGACAGTGGACCGCTGGGTCTTCAATAGTGGCATGTCCGGGCCGGGAATGGGCGCTGTAACCACGAAGACGCGATGGCCGGAGTAGTGCACGTATCGCCTCATCCAGTCCTCAAGATCGGCCCAGACGCCGCGATTCAATTCCGACTTTTGCGGCGAGATGTTGCTGTAGAGATAGGTGGCCTTCAATGCGTCAAGACTCCAGCGCATGTCGGCGCTCGGCACCATGTGGCCGCGATCATACCCGCTGTTCCAGTAGCTGGTGACGAGCGCAGTATTACCCTTCACCAGCGGGTCTGGGAGAAAGGTGTCGATGCGCGCGAGGTTGCCACGGTCGACATCCGGCGTGATCATGTGCGCCGTCCACTTCGGGATGTGGTGCACGTCGTCCCACACCAGAGCGTGACCTGGGTGTACGACCACCACATCGTTCGGCCCCAGCGTGGGATAGCCCCATTGCGCGAGGTCATGATCCATCACATCAAGCTTCGCATGTTCCAGCGTCCCGCTCAACTCATCCAGCTTTCCCTTCAGTTGGTCATACTGCTGCTGTACCTCTTGCAAGTGTTTGTCTTGCCGGCTCTGCGCGAAACAGGAAAGCACCAAGGAGAAACTGAGAAGCGAGGCGATAAGCCGAGAATTCATCATAGGGTAAATGTATAAGGCTATCGAACTTTGATCAAGGCCTTGAGATCACCCAGAGCTTGTAGTAATAGGTCACGACTATTCAAAGGAATTCTGTCCCCGGGCAGCTTCACCAAGACCTTGGCGATGTCCAGTTCATGCTGTTGCTGGATGATGTGATCGCCGATCGTTGCATGTATCCTTCCGAGATATTCCTGTTCCCCTTGGCCCGGCGTGGGCACCAATAAGGCAGAACGACCCAGAGCGTTGAGGTCCATCAGCGTGGTATAACCGGAGCGGCCTACTATGAGCTCTGCGCCCAACAACGAAATGTGCAACGCTTCTCCTTTCAGGTGAGGCACTATCCGAATGTTTCCTTCCTGCCGCTCTTTCTGCTTTCCCGGAGTTCCTGAAACGACCAGATGCCGACCGTCGATGGTGCGCAACTGCGTGATCACCTTCTGCTCGAAGAGCGCTCGCTGCGGCTCCGGTCCGCTGATCACCGCCACTACACGATGGCGCTCCGAAGATGCTCGTACATCACCATCGCTAAAGCGGCTGACGGGGCCGATGTAGTGGACATTGGACGGCATGTGATGGCCGTGTGAGAGTTCGCCAGCAAGTCCCGGCACGTCCGGCACATCCGGGATCCAGCAACGATGGAAGCGCTTCACCTTCCGCAGGTTCATCCACCGAAGCGGTCCTTGCAAGAGTGGCGTGAACGGAAAGAGTTGATGCGTGAGGAGGACGCTGGGCACATCGTTGGCGCGGATCCCGAAACGCTGATCGCTGATCACTGCATCGAGCTGAAGGTCCTTACGCAGGCGATCCATCAACTGCTGCTCCTCGCTCACCGATCGCAGCATCGCGGGGAACTGCTTCGCCATGGCCCATGCCTGCGAGCGGCCTTTGGTATAACGCACCTCAATTCCTGGAATGCGCACATGCTCCAATGTTGGGAACTCTTCGCGCAGCAATGCGAGCGGTCCTTTGTCCGCACCGATCACCGGCACTGCACCGTGCGTGATAAGCGCTTTGATGATCGGCACGCAGCGCGCGGCATGGCCCAGGCCCCAATCCAGCGGGGCCACCAGGATGCGTGCACCTTCGAACATGTCGCGAAGGTCGCTCAAGGGTTTCGTCTTCGCGAGGAGTCGTCGGT
>JBEPUG010000102.1:0-12884 GCA_041691695.1 Flavobacteriales bacterium | reverse complement strand
CGACGTGGCGGAAGCCACGATCACATTGCCCGTGGAAAGATATTCAAGGAGCTTGTGCGAATTGGAGAGTTGTTTCGGCCAACGGTCCGAGCGATAGCAGAGCAAGAGCACGTTCGCGTTTCGCAATTCCTGGATCAACTTCTCCGTTGGGAGCGGACCGATGAACTGCACGTTGGGGAGCTTGTTTAGCTGCTGGAACCACGGGTCTGTTGGAAGGGGGGCCATGGGACCAAAGAAGCGGAAATCCGCATGTGGGTTCGCCGAGACCTCTGTGCACAGCACTTCCCAATCCATGTATTGGATCGCGAGATTGCCTGCGTAGGTCACCACAGGACGCGCGCCGACGACAGGCCCGGACCGGGTTTCCGCTCGATCAAGCCAACGCGGGTCCAATCCGTGTCCAATGTTCATGGCCGTTGCTTCAGGTGCAATATCCTTGACGCGATCCAAGATGTCCTTTGAAACAGTGAGCACGAGGTCCGCCTCCCGCGCAGCGCAGCTGCCCACTTCCAAGGCATGGAGATCCACCGGATGAAAAATGAACCTGCGCTCCGTGCGAGTCAGGTGCCCCAAGCGACTGGGGTCGAACTGCCAAATGACCGCCACACGCTCGCCAGCGCTGGCCTCGATCGAATGGAGCAGACGTCGGTTGTACCACTTCTGAACGAAAACAGGCAGACGATGCACGCCCCGCAACCAATGGTGATAGCCCACACGTTCCACCACGCCGTCGGTGCTCAGCACGGTGGGGCCAAAGCCATCTCTGGGAGCGTCCAGCCATAGGATGCGATTACCTCGCGCCGCCAGCGCTTCGGCCAAGTGGTGTTTGCTCATCTGCAGGCCGTTCCAAGGCTCCCCGCAGATGATCAGAATGCATTTCCCGTGCAGATAACCTTCTGTTTGCTGAGTTTTATCTGAAGCTACGGGCATCGTCCACGAAGGTAGCGTGCTCAAACGTGTAGGAATGGCGCGGGATGGTGCGCGTTGGCGGCCGAGCGCTGGGCTGACTCCGTCCTCCAATGGGCAAGCCTCTTGTTGCAGGACTGCATCCTTATCGCACGTTGAAGTTCAATGTTCAGGTGGATGCTACGATCGCCTTCCGTTGCAAACTGATCTCGGCATTCAAGATGGCGGCATACTTGGCACCGACGCTTTTTATATCGGCCCTATCCAACATCCTGCGCGCAACGTCCTGTCGGTCCACGTTAAGCAGTTCGTGCCAAGATTCTGCCCAAACACGGATCCATTCTTCGGGATCGTTCGTCGGGACCAAGCGGCCCATGCCGGGTCCGATCAATTCAGGCAGCGCGCCCACATCCGATGCGATCACGGGTGTCCCGCAACAAAGCGCCTCTGCCGTGACGACTGAGTAGGTCTCGTATACCGAGGCGTGCAAAAGAGCATGGGCTTGGTTCATCTCTTGGGCCACGGATCGCTCGTCCAAGTGGCCAAGCAGGTCCACATGGTGTTCCAAACCAAGACGTGCGATCTGCTCCAGCATCTCCTCCAATTTGGGCCCTTTGCCCGCGATGCGCAAACGTGCGGGCCAACCCAAGGTGCGCATGCGCGCCAGACTTTCGATGATCAGGTCCGGTCGTTTCATTTGATTCCATCCCGCGATCGCGAAGAACCTTCCTTCCCGTGTTTTCGCTTCATCGGTAGGGTGGAATACCGCAGGGTCAACCACGTTGTCCACGATATGGAAGCGTGGCGCGGGTGGACCGGCGAAATCGGCAATATCCTTTCGGAGCGCTTGGGAAACCACGATCACGGGGATGCCCTGATGAAAGATCGACCTGATCCGGTCCACTCCGTTGGAAGTGGCGTTGAAACTGCTGTGATAGGCGGACCAATGTTCCGTGATCACCATGGGTGTGCGGATGATCTTCTTCAACAAGGCTAAGCGCGTGCAATTGGGATACGCCACGTGGAAATTCACCAGGTCATACTGTTTACTTCGGTCACGGATGATCCACGCCCACGCGATCAACAGGAAGGACAGCCATTCCATGAAGAGCCATCGTTTCGTGTGCACATGGGCCACGTAGGTGCGTTCCGCGAACGGGCCGGTTCGCATGAAACCCCATTGCGCGCCGTAATTATTCACCTCAATGTGCCAAACTTCCTGTTGGAAGAACGGCGACAGAGAACTGATATGCCTCCGTATGAAAGGCACCGCATCGGGCTCCAATGGTGTCGGATACCAATTGCATATGTGTAGGATGCGCGATCCAGTGGGTTCCGGGGTATTCCGCATCGCGTCTTTGCCTCCGTCGAAGTTTGGCTCCGGCCAAAATAGGCCGCCGTCGGCTGTTCAGCCCCTGGTAGTGCGTTCTTGGGCGGCCATGCGGTTGAGGGAGGCGATGATCTGGCCCGTGAGGAAAAGCCTTCCGATCGCATCCGCGATGGCATAGAGTGTGATCGCTGGGATGATGTCCAACTTATAGTAGATACTCCATCCCGCTGCGGAGGCCCGCAACGCAAAGAGAAGTCCATGGAACCAGACGTAGGAGCGCTGCTTGCCGATCACACGCAGCACAGAGCCGACGGGTTCCACCGTGAGGCGTGCGAAATACAGGATGCTCAGCACTTGCGCCATGCGACCGGCCATGGCCCATGCAGGTCCAAAAAAAATGGTGAAGACATCCTCGGCGAACAGGCCGATCATTAGCAAGGGCAGGAAACTGCCTAAGGAGATGAAGGCCATGGTGCGGAAGGTGATGCTGCGGAGCGCCTTGGCCCCTCTCGCTTGGAAGACCTGTGCAGCCTTCTGGTAAAAGGTCCCCGATATGGAATGGCTGAAAAGCCGCATGGGCATTTCCAACAGGGAAAGGCTCAAGCCGTATTGGCCGAAGATGGCCAGACCATAGGTCCGGGGTAGCCACCACAGCGGGACCTGTGCGGCCAACTGTGCGATGCCCACGGCGGGCAACTCATATTTCGGAAAGTTGATGTAGGTCCGCATCACGGACTTCATGCCAGGGATATCCAAGTGTTTCGGACGCCAATGGAACCGCTCGTGGAGGATATAACGGGAATTGAAGAACAGCTGCGAACCTCGCGAAAACACCTCAGCAGCGATCAGGCCGATGGCACCGCCCCCGAACACCAGCCCGTGCCCAATAGCGGTGAGCTTGGTGCCCACTGCGGAGATGCTGCCGAAGACGAAACTTTGCTTGTAGCGCATACGCACGGCCACCATTTGTTGACTCGTCTGCGTTATCGCGCTCAAGATGACAAGCCCGGGGATCAAGAGCGCCAGCATACCGAGGGCTGGAAGCCCAACGGTGGTCAAGAGCCTGTCCCCGCCGATCAGAAGCGCTACGAAAAGGAGCACCGAGAGCGCCGTGGGCAGCAAGTTGCTGATGGCCCGCAAGCCTTGGATGTCCCGCTCATTCCGGGCCATGAGCAGGGCGCTATCGTATTGCAAAGTGAAGAAGGGGAGCACGAACGCGGTCAAGGAGAGTACGGCGTTCATAGTGCCATACGCATGCGGGGCATAGAGCCGGGTGATGATGGGAGTGAATACCAATTGCGCCCCGATAGCGACCGCGCTATTAGCCAATACGTAGGATTGATTGCGCGCGAAGGAACCCTCCTTCATCGAAGGCAGGCGGAAGCCAAGGAGGGTCCTTGGCGCGTGCGGATCCCGTTGCGCCATGTGTGCTATTCCTTCGGCGCCCGGCGCTCCTGCACGATAGCCTTGATCGCATTGGCTAAACGGGCTGTTTGGTTGGACATGGAAAGCGCCTCAACCACTGCGGTTTTCGGCGCACAGTGCGGTGCGCCATCGCGTTTCCATTCTCGGAAGCGCTGGATCAGGAAATCGGCGGCTTCATATGGATCTGAAGTGGCCATCCCAAAGCGACCTTGGTGGATCAGATCATCCATGACGCCACTGTCCGATGGGACTTTCAGGATGTTGCGATTCATGCCCGCATACTCCATCAATTTACCTGAATACACGCCTACTTGGCCATAGTCGAAGATGAGCAAGATGCAACTTGCCGCCAATGCGCGGTGTATCTCGTCTTGAGATACTCGGGCCGTTATGACATTAGCGCGATCACCGAAATGACGGTTGAGAGTGTTTGCATGCGCCCTGTCGGCTACACCGTAAAAGGCAAGTCGAACCTGCTCTCGTTCATCACTGGAAAGGCGTGCCAAGAAGATGCTCATGGCCTGTAGGAAAGGGGCCAGGTCTTGATGTGGATAGATCCTGCCAGAATAGATCAAGCGGAAGTAATTGCGGTCTATCTCTGCGGGATCAGGGGTCAGTAGGTCAGGGTCAAATCCGTTCCTTACTTCGACCGAGTCCTTCACTCGTAACTCTTCCGTCAACACCTGCAACAGCGGTCGGCTCACGCTGACAAGCAAACTGCAATTGCGCATCCATTGGCGGTGATAATGACGTTTCAGATATATGCCGATGCGTTCTCGCCAATTCGGGCGGAAGCTGCGTGAAAGCAGGCGGTTGTCAAATGAATCCCGGTAATCAGCGATGAATGGCAGGCCATAGCGGCGATTGATCCACGCGCCGAGTCTGACAAACTCGTGCGGACTCGTCGTGATGAGCACCGCATCATATTCTCTCAATTCCGGGTGCTCTTTAATTGCTTTTTTCAGAGCTATGTACGAATGGACCGCATGCAAAGTGAAAAAACCAAGCAGGTTTCCCGAAAATGCCACGATCATGCTGACCATGGGTATTTGCAAAGCCTTGTCTAGGAATGTTTGCCACCCACGTCGCGTGTGAAGTATGCGCACCACTCGGGAGCCCTCATAAAAGTGCTGGCATTTATCGACCCCGGCTTGAGGTCCGGCCGATTGGTGACCAATGGCCGTTCGCGCTAATTCCGCCCGCGTTAATACCGTCACTTCGATTCCGTGTCGAGGTAAATATTTGGCGAAAGCAGCGGCCCGCGCCGCCGACATAACATTCTCCGGAGAGAAGTGATGCGCAATGAACAGGAGCTTTAACACCGGTGATGCTTTCACATTACCCTCCTTGGCTGCACCTGCATTGGCGGACCTTGAGGTATCCAAGGGCGCCGAACCGGGCTGCTCATACGCGTTCATCAACGCGGTGAAAGTAGTGCTACCCTAAAGGGACAAGCTACCTCCATGGTGTTACCGGGCTTGGCATATCAGTATCTCTGTGGAGGCACCTTCCTTCCGCAGTTGCACCAGTCTGCACTCTAACGGATACACCACCCGCGCGATCCATCCCGCGGCACGATGGGAGCGGCGGCCCATGCGCAGCACAAAGGTCCACCAACGGTGCAGTAATCGAGAATCGCTGTCCACCGGGGTGTTGAGCAGGTGGAACATGGGTTTCCGCGCGATCACCTCAAACCCGTTCTGCTTCAGGATCTGCATGTAGACGTTAAAACCCCTGCTCTTGAAATGCGCGCTTTTCAAGGCTTCGGTGTGCGGCAGGTTGTCCGAGAAAACGAGGTAACCGCCGGGCCTCAGCAGGTTCTTGAAGTTGGTGAAGGCCTGTTCCAATCCTCCTTCCAGTACCACGTGGAACAGCACGTCCATGCAGCTGATCACATCGAACGGACCGGAGATGGGCAGAGAAGGATCCGAGATGTCCATGCGATGGATGGGGACGCCCGGGTACTCCGCGCTAAGCCGGTCGGTGGCTACTTGTGTGATGTCACTGCCCACCACATCGGTCGCGTGCAACTCAGCCCAACGGTCCAAATAGAAACCGGTCCCCGATCCCACGTCCAAGACCGCTTTACCCGGAATGTCCGGAACATGGCGCTGCACAACCTCCAAGAATACGGAGCGGCGCACGCGGTACATCCACGCGTTAAAATCTTGGCCCAGTCCCAAGTAGCCGACACCCTGCAATCCCGTGGCGTTGGCCAAGCGGTCTTCCCAGTATGTACGCGGACGGAATTCAGCCATTGGGCAAAAATAGACGGGGGCGAAAGGTGCATCGCAATTGGCGGACAGGCGGTCCATGCCCACCTTCGCGGCATGACCAAACTCCTTCTCTGCACCGGCAACCCGGGCAAGGTCGTCGAATTGCGAGCACTACTTCCGGCCTCGATGGAACTACTGGGGCTGCAGGAAATGGGGCTTCCGCTGGATCTTCCGGAGACCGGCGACACGTTCGCAACGAATGCGCTGCAAAAGGCACGCTTCGCTTTTGAGCGTACCGGCCTCACCTGTATTGCGGACGATTCAGGCTTAGAGGTAACGGCTTTGGGGAACGAGCCAGGGGTGTACTCCGCGCGCTACGCCGGGCCGGAGAAGAATGACGCGGCCAACATCGCGAAGCTCCTGCGGGAACTCGAGGGGAAGGAGGATAGAAGCGCGCGTTTCCGCACTGTGGTGGCGCTGGTTGACGCAACGGGCGAGCAGTTGTTCGAGGGTGAAGTGCGCGGCACCATTACCACGGAACTGCGTGGTACCAATGGCTTCGGTTACGACCCGGTCTTTCTTCCGGAGATGAGCGATCTCATGTTCGCGGAACTGGATGCAAAAATGAAGAACGCCATCAGCCACCGAGGTCAAGCGGTGTGGAAGCTGGTGCACTGGCTTTCGGAACGCGACCGATGAAGTGGATTTGATCCATGCCCTTCCACGTCCCGGGGCTGTTGTTGTCGCGGCATCAGGCACACTATACTTGCGGTCAGTCGGATTGTCGCGCGGATGCTCGATCGCCGATCGAAAATGGCTGAACAAAAGGCTTCATACTACGACGCGCACTATGCGCAGAGCGAGAGCTATCATCTGCCCTACGCCGATTCGCATTACTTCCCGCTTTGGATCCAAGTGGAGTTCGGGCTGAGGCCTCATCGGGAGAAGAAGATCTTGGAGGTCGGGTGCGGCCCGGCCCAGTTCGCCCGTTTTCTTCAGGACCGAGGATACGCGCACTACCAAGGCATTGACTTCAGCGAGACCGCGATCGAGATCGCCCGCACGATGACCGACCTTCCGGTGCGTGTGGCGGATGCCTTCTCGCCGGATGTACTTCAAAGCGAATACGATGTGGTCGTCTGTACTGAGGTGCTCGAGCATATCCAGCGCGATCAAGAGTTGGTGCAATTGATCCGGCCGGGCACTTTCTGCTTCCTCAGTGTTCCGAACTTCGAGGATCCGAGTCATGTTCGGTTCTTCCGCAGCGAATATGCGGTGCGTAGCCGTTATTTCCGATTTATCGACATCTCCAGCATCCACTTCATCAATGGTATCTATTTGATCACGGGCGTGCGCAGCGATTTAAAGCCGGGTCTGCTGCAATGGATGCTGAAGTCGCGTGAGGATGTCACACTGAATTCCATCTTCAGCCGCATCAAGCACCGGCTCCGGTAGTGTCCGGACTTTCTAGCGGAAGATCATCCCTGAAGCATCTCCTTCACCATCCCGTTCACCGTCTCGGGGATGCTGATGCCGGCGGACTTGAGCATCTTCGGAAAGATGCTGGCGGGGCTGAAGCCGGGAACGGTGTTCACCTCGATGGTGAGGACGGCATCGCCGTGGCCCTCTTGCCAGAAGTGGTCGATGCGCACCATGCCGTTGCATTTCAGCGCGGTGTAGATCGCTTCGGAGCGCTGCTGCACGATGGCGGCGATGGCATCGGGGATGGGCGCGGGCACCAGCTCTTGGGTGTCCGCGGCGTGGTACTTGGCATCGTAGTCGAAGAACTCGTGGCTGGTGCGGATCTCGCAGATCGGCAGCGCGCGCACGGTCCCGCCGGTGCGCACTACGCCGCAGGTGAGCTCGCGGCCTTGGACGAAGGCTTCGCACATCACGGTGGCGTCCTCGGCGAAGGCCTTGTCCAGCGCGGGCCCCAGCTCGGCGGCGGTCTTCACCTTGCTGATGCCGAGGCTGCTGCCGCTGTTGTCGGGCTTCACGAAGCAGGGTAGGCCCACCTCGTCCAGTACGCGCTGTTCCGTGGAAGCATCGCGGCCTTGCAACAGGAGCGATGCGGCGACAGGAAAGCCCATCTGGCGCAGTAGTCCGGTGGTGCTGAACTTGCTCATGGTGATGGCCATGTTGAGCACGCCGCCGGTCTGGTAGGGCACGCCGAGCATGTCGAGATAGCCTTGCAGCTTGCCGTCCTCACCGGGTGTGCCGTGGATGGCGATCAGTGCGGCGGAGAAGCGTTCGAGGCCGTTGCCGCGGTCGGCAGCGAAGTTGCCGCGGTTGAAGGGGAGCGTGGTGCCGTCGGCTCGCTCGCAGGTCCATTGCCCGCGTTGCACGGTGATGTAGGCGGCGTCGTAGCGGGTGTGATCGATCACGTTCATCAAGGTGCCGGCGCTCTGCAGGCTGATGACGGATTCGCCGGTGTAGCCGCCTCGGAGGATGGCGATGAAGGGTAGGGGCATCGGGTCGTTTTGTGTACCGACCAAAGGTCCGCTGCGCGGGTCGCTGGGAGCGGGGAGGCTGGGAGAAGTGCGAACGGTGGGGTGTGGAAAGGGAGGCGAAGGAGGAAAGGGAAGAAAGGGAAGGGACACCACAGAGGCACGGGGGCACAGAGGAGCACAGGGTTGGGAGGTGAGGGAGGCGGGCCCGGAGGTGACGTCTTCGATCAATGGGCCGCAGATGTTTCATCCCGATCTTCTCGGGAGGCGCGGAGGAATGCGAAGGCCCGGAGGTGACGTCTTCGATCTTTAAACCACGGATCAACACGGATCCACACGGATGAGGTGCCGCAAGTGGCGTCGTTGATTTTTATCCACAGATGACGCAGATGACACAGATAAGATCCCGGAGGTGACGGCTTCGATCTGAATGTCGGCAGTGATGATCAGGAAAGCGGCGTTCTCGGCCATCGGCGGTTTCCTGATCTTTACTCTTTATGTGCTTCATGCTCTATGAGATATCAACGTATTCGGCCCCAGGCCGCATCTGTGTCCATCCGCATTCTTATTGGAGAAAGGCATTCATCTGTGTCATCTGCGTCATCTGTGGATGAAACTCGGAGAAAGGCATTTCCCCGTGTTTCTCTGTGCCTCCGTGTCTCTGTGGTGTAACCCCCACCGTACCACCGGTCTATATTCGCGCTCGCTGCGGGAAAACCGCTGCACAAAACGCTTCAATGAAGGCTGGCAAGCGCTTTTTTCTCATCCTGGCCCCGGTGGTTCTCGCCGTGGCTCTCTTCCTCGGCGCTTGGCTTTGGCTGGGCGTCTATACCCGGCACAACGACAAGGTGAATGTGCCCGATCTGAAGACCCTCAGCGTGGGCGACGCGACCAAACACTTGGAGGCGTTGGGCCTGCATGCGGAGGTGATCGATTCGGTCTACAGCGACAAGGTTCCCAAGAGCAGCGTGGTGGACCAGGACCCGCACGCGGGCAAGGATGTGAAGCCGGACCGCACGATCTACTTGGTGATGAATGCCAGCCAGCCGAAGATGCTGAACATGCCGGAGCTGGTGAACCTCAGCAAGCGGCAGGCGATCAGTGTGCTGGAGATCATCGGGCTGAAGGTGGCCGCGATGCAGTACCGTCCGGATCCCTGCATGGACTGTGTGGTGGAGCAGCTGTATCAAGGCAAGCCCATTCCTCCGGAGGAACGGATCCGCCGGGGCGAATCAGTGACGCTGGTGCTGGGCAGCGGACAGAACGGCGATCGGGTGCCAGTGCCGGATGTGCGCGGCATGGGCTTCGAGGAGATGAAGGCGACGCTGAATCTGGCCTCGCTTAACCTCGGACTGGTGGTGGAGGTGCAGGGTTGTGACAATAGTGGGTGCGATACCGCGTTGGCGAAGGTGGTCCGGCAATCCCCATCCCCGGACCGCAACAGCATGATCGCACCGGGTGGTCTGGTGGACGTGTGGCTCGCGATGGATAGCACTGACACAGCACCCCCCCAATGATCCAGTTCGCCGTTGCGCATGGCGCGAAGACCTTGGTATTGACCGTTGCGCTCGCTCTGGGCACGGGGCTCTTCGCTCAGGAGATCGTGGTGCCACTGCATTCCAGTCCGCGGCCGGACACGCACGTCTCCTTGCTGAAGTCGGGTGGGTTGAACACCCACTTCGACTATCTGAACGACACGATGCAATTGCCGATCGTTGATGACTTTTCCGTGGACCGCATACGGCACCTCAACGCCCAGCAAGGCGACGCGAACGTTGCGCTGACGCAGACGATCTACAAATTGGAGTTGAACGGTAGCAGCACGCCGAACATGGCCTATCGGACGACCGCGACATTCCACTACACCGTGGACATTACGCCGGACACCTTGATCGTTACCGCGGACACTATCCCGCATCTCGTCGTCATCGTCAAGGATCTCACCGTTTGGCCGGTCACCCAGCAAAGCATGTATGTGTGGCCACCTTACACGTTGGTGGATACCGTGGGCAACGCGACCACGGACACCCTTGCGCTGACCCCGGATCTGGTGCAGGACTCACTGCTGGTGTATAGTGTCAGCGCCGATCCACGCACCTACAAAAATCCGGACAACAGTATCGCGCCGTTGATCCTCTGGGCCGATGACGATGCCTATGTCAACAGCACCTTCCCGCTGAACCCGCCCACCATTGGCGTGGCCACGCTCGACGGCATGGACCGCACCGGCTATCCCTATTTGATCAGCGCCCCGAACACGGAGGGATCAGCGGACAAACTCACTTCGGTCCCGATCAACTTAGCGTATCCCGCTAGTGACAGCATTTACCTGAGCTTCTTCTCTGAGCCGATCGGCCTCAGCGGCGACGACCAAGCCCACGCGGTGGACAGCCTGCATTTGGAATTGTACGCGCCTGATGAGCACCTATGGTACCCCGTTTGGAGTGCGCCCGGGACTGCTGTGCCGGATACCTTCAAGCAGGTGATGATCCCGATCAAGGATACGCGCTTCTTGAAGCAAGGCTTTCAAATGCGATTCAGGAACGATGCGACCCTGGGTGGCGCGGTCGATCAATGGCACGTCGATTACGTACGCTTGGGTCGTAACCGCAACGTGGCGGATACGGTGTTGAAGGACGTGGCGTACGTCTATGCAGAGGCCGGCCTACTCCAGACCTTCACCTCGGTGCCCTACGCCAAATTCGTGCAGTCACCAGCCAGTTATATGGCGCAGCAGGTGGACATCGAGCAGCGGAACAACGACACGCAGGACAAGTTCGTCACGTGGGGCTACGGCGTGAGTTCGGATTGCGGCTGGAGCACCACGCGCGCCAATTATGGCAACAACATCAGCAACAACGCATACAGCGACTTCAATACCACGCACCCGGTGAACAGCGGCGCGGACCCGCTGGTGTATGACGTCTCCGGCTGCAGCGGCGCGGCCTTCCTCACGGCGAAGTTCTGGACCAATGCTACGCCGGATGTCTGTGCCTACAACGATACGATGGCCTATACGCAGGAGATCAGCAACTACTACAGCTACGACGACGGCACGGCGGAAGCGGGCTACGGCCTCGGTGGCGGGGCAGGCGCCGAAGTGGCCTATCGCTTCGACACCCAAGGCACGGATTCGCTGCGCGCGCTTCGCATCTATTTCGACCCGATCTTCACTTACGATCAGGCTGTGAACAACCCGCTCAACGGAACCTTCATCATTACGGTATGGAGCAGCCTCGATCCGGAGACCATCCTCTACCAGAATGTCTCCTACAGCACACTGCAGATCTTGGATTGGGGTCCCAACCACTTCGTGGAATATCCATTGGACAGCACCATCGCCGTGGGTGGTACATTCTACGTGGGCTGGGTCCAAACGGATGACAACACGATGTATGTCGGGCTGGACAAGAATCGCGACAACCACGACAAGATGTTCTATAACACGGGTTTGGGCTGGACCGCTTCCGCGCAGGTCGGTTCGCTGATGATCCGTCCTGTGATGGTGGCTGCGGTGGATCCATTCGCTGCTGTGCCCGAGATCGCTGCTCCGCAGTCCTGCCTTACCGTTTGGCCCAACCCGGCCAGTGATGTGTTCAGCCTGCGGATGGGTGATGGAGAGCAGACCTTCGATGCGATCGAGATGATCGATCCCATGGGGCGCACCGTCAAGCATTGGAATGGTGATGGGAAGGCGTTGTCAGTACAAGGAGTGGCTCCGGGCGTTTACGTGGTGCGCACGCTGGGACGCGATGGGCGCACGCTTGCGCAAGGCCGATTGATCGTGCAATAGTGAGATGAAGGAAAGCCAGGGGTCGCCCGAAAACGAGACATCGGACGTCACCGAGGAGCAGGAGTTGTACGAGCATCACCGTATTGTGGCCGACCCCGGCCAAGGCTTGATGCGCTTGGACAAATTCCTGTTCGACCACTTGGCAGGCGCTTCGCGATCACGTATCGCTGCGGCGGCGCGCAACGGCAATGTGCTGGTGAACGGTATCGCGCGCAAGCCGAGCCACAAGGTGAAGCCGAAGGATGAGGTAAGCCTTGTGCTGCCCTATCCGATGCGCGAAGTGGAACTCGCTCCGGAGGACATTCCAATCGAAGTGATCTATGAGGACAAAGAGATCCTCCTCATCAACAAACAGCCAGGGCTCGTTGTGCATCCCGGCCACGGCAATTGGACCGGCACCTTGGTGAATGGCCTGCTCTTCCACTTCGGAAAACTGCCTTCATCGCCCAACCAACCGTTGCCACGGCCCGGCCTTGTTCATCGCTTGGACAAGAACACCAGTGGCGTGATGGTGATCGGCAAGACCGACGAGGCGCTCACGCACCTCGCCCGCCAGTTCTACGATCGCACCAACGATCGCCGCTATCGGGCGCTTGTCTGGGGTGACTTTGACGAAGAAGAAGGCACCATCGAAGGCAACCTCGACCGCTCGCCGAAGGACCGCACCGTGATGGCCGTGCCGCTGGATCCGGAACAAGGCAAGACGGCGATCACGCATTGGAAAGTGATCGAGCGCTTCACCTATGTGACCTTGGTGGAATGCAAGC
>JBEPUG010000101.1:0-12932 GCA_041691695.1 Flavobacteriales bacterium | reverse complement strand
CTCCTGACCCCAACCGCTCAAGGCGATGATGCGTGCATTTGCGCCCCATTCAGTAGCTCGCATGTGGCGGCAAGTCTCATAGCCGTCCATCCCGGGCATGTCGATGTCCATGAAGATCGTATCCGGTTTGAACGATTCACCGAGGGTGAGTTCAACACCCGGTCATCCCTTCTTCAACATCTTCATGAGCACTTGCTCTTCCCGCTTGTAGCTCGAATTCTTTCCGCTGTCCACAGGGATGCACTTTGCACAATTCTCCAATGATCCCAGCTCGTAGGCGCTGATCACCCGGGGATCAACATAGCTCTTGCGACAGACGGCACGGGTATTCCCCAAGTGCTGCGCCACGGCGTCCAAGGCAACGTTCACCTTCTGTCGGCAGGCGTTCACCGTTTCCGCGGGACCGATCTCCAATAGCACGCGAATGCAATGGCTGGTGCCCATCCAGGTGCGCAGGTCCTTGCTTGTAAAATCACCTTCCGCGACGTTCCGGATATAATCGTTCACCATGCCGGAATCGACATCATGGACGTTGCCTTCATTGTCCTCATATTGGAATAGCTCTTGCCCCGGCAGCTCCTTGCAGCGTATCACCAGCTTCGCGAGCTTGGAACTATGAAGCGGGATATCGTGCAAGATCCCGGATTTGCCCTTGAACCGCAAGCGTATTCCATTCTTGTCGCGTTTGACGTGCTTGTCTTTCAAGGTACTTAGCCCGAAGCTGCCGTTCGTATGCTCGTATTGCACGTTCCCTACGCGGATGCGTGTGCGCTCGATCAACGCGACCACACCGGCAAGTACCTTTTCCTGTGGAAGTCCCTTCTTGCGCAGATCATGCTGCACCTGTTTCCTAAGTTGGGGCAACTGTTTACCAAAGCTGTGCAGCCGATGATACTTCACTTGACCGCGTGCCGCTGCCCACCGTTTATGATAGCGGTACTGTTTCCGTCCTTTCGCATCAAGACCCGTGGCCTGCAAATGCCCATCGGGATCGGGGCAGATCCAGACATCGGTCCATGCTGGAGGAATGGCCAATGAGCGAATGCGTTCCAAGATCATCTTGATATGAATAGCCTTTCCATCCAGGGAGTAACTCCATCCCTTTCCCGAACGTTTTCTGGATATTCCGTTCTGCCCGTCCCGGACATAGCGGAGGTTCGCGGCTTTTGCCAATTTCCTTGGACGATGGTCCAAGGCCACTAAGCGCGATGGTGTGAGCACAACTTCGGTGACTGCAGAGCTTGTCGGCATTGTACAGGTGCGCTACGGCTTCACTTTTTGGGTTTCGGCAGTTGGCCGTCGAGGCGTGCCTTTCGCTCCATCGCCACGGGCAGGTCCTCGTCCTTTTTCACCCCTGGTGTTTTCGTGCCCACGGTCTTTTGAGGAGAATTATCTTCCTTCTTCTCCGGCCGCTCGAAGCGTTCCGGGAGTGGAATGGCCGCGTGTGGCTTTTCATGCGATGCGTGCTTTGCACTGTCCTTCTCTTTCCCTTTCATTGTCTGCATGGTGTTGATCGCAAACCCACCTGACCGGATCTTGTGCCGAAGCTGCACGGACGCTTCCAGCATATCGGTTTTAATAAGGATCCTAGCGTGCGCCCGCCAGTAAGCGCTGCACCAAGGCGTGGAAGGATCGCCTCAGTGGGAGGGATGCACCGCGGAATTATATGCGCAGAGCTGCGCTTGAAGAGATCTTGAAATGAGAAGAAAACCATTTGAACACTCCTCGTTGTCGAGGTTTCCGTCCTAACGTGGGATCCTGAAAGCGGAAGCGTGGTCAGGTCCCGCGATGCGGAGACCTGATTACAAATGGGAAAGCCCGCCGGATGGCGGGCTTTCCCATTTGTGGAGCCGGAGGGATTCGAACCCTCGTCCAAACGACCGCAACACGAGCTTTCCACATGCTTCTTCCTCCGTTGGTTTTCGAAAGCCGGCCGGGGGAGGATGCCCTACCGACAGCTTAGGTCCTGTTGTCTCATCAACGCTTCGGACCACCGCGTTGACCAGCTTCCCATCATGATATCCTTGGGCCGGGAAGGAGGGTCGCGGGCCTCCCCGAAGGATACTTGCCCCCGCTACTGTTGTTCACGGGGTAAAGCTTTATAGCCTGAGGCTATTAAGCAGCAAGTGCGTACTCAGTGTTGCCGGTTAAGGCTTGAAGATCGAGTTTTAAGAGCGTCATCCTCAATGCTCTGCATGCTTACACGCACTACGTAGCCGCTGTCGAAACCATGTCGGCCCCAGTATTACTTGTGCTATTTAAAGAACAGGCCGCAAAGATACGCCAAGCACGATCGGCGGGATGTTCCTTAGGAATGCGCTCTTCTCGCAAGGCTTACTTTTGCGGCCCCAAACGTCATCATGTATACCAAGATCGGCATCATCCGTGAAGGCAAGCAACCGCCCGACCGTCGCACACCTCTTACTCCCAAGCAATGCCATGAGGTATCCCTACAGGGCATCGACATCGCCGTTCAGCGAAGTCCCGCCCGTGCCTACACCGATGCGGAATACACCGCGCAGAGTGTGCGCGTCACCGGCGACCTCACCGACCGCGACCTCATCATCGGCGTGAAGGAAGTGCCGCTTGAGATGCTGATGGCGGAGAAGGCCTACCTCATGTTCTCGCACACCATTAAGAAGCAGCCGCACAACGCGAAGCTTTTGCGCACCGTGCTGGATCGGCGCATCACGTTGATCGATCACGAACTACTCACCGACGCCAAGGGAAACCGCGTACTGGCTTTTGGAAAATGGGCCGGCGTGGTGGGCGCCTACAACGCGATCCGCGCTTGGCAGGCCACCCATGGCGGGCCTGCGCTGAAGCCCGCGCATGATTGCCACGACCGCATCGAGATGGACCAGGAACTGGCGGCCTTCCCTATTCCGAAGGACCTGCGCATCGTGATCACCGGGACCGGCCGCGTGGGCCACGGTGCCATGGAAACGCTGGATCGCGTCGGATTCACGAAGACCTCACCCGAAGAATTCCTCACGAAAGAATTCGACGGACCGGTCTACACCTTGCTCGGCAGCGAGGACCTCTATCGCCGGAACGATGGAAAGCCTTTCGACCGCGCAGCATTCCACGATGATCCCAGGGATCACCATGCGGACTTCCTCCCCTACGTGAGGCACGCCAACATCTACATGGCCTGCCATTTCTGGGATGCTCGCGGTCCGAAGATCCTAACTGCGGACAACCTGCGCGATACACAACGCACGCTTCAAGTGGTGGCGGATGTCAGCTGCGACATCGGCGGACCCGTCGACAGCACGCTTCGCGCCAGCACCATCGCTGATCCCTTCTTCGGCTACGACATCGCAACGGGAACGGAATGCGCAGTGGGCAAACCTGGTAGCATCACGGTGATGTCCGTGGACAACCTACCGTGCGAGCTTCCGCGTGATTCCTCCAAGACCTTCGGGCGCGACCTGATGGAACGTGTGCTGCCGAACCTCACGGGCGAGGACCGCGAAGGCATGATCGCCAGAGCGACCATCGCGAAAGACGGGAAATTGACAGAGCACTACGCCTATCTGGCCGACTATGCCATGGCCTCAGGCGAACCCATCTCGCAATCCACGCGCCACTCGAACGATAAGAAAGCGGTATAAGGCCCCAGCGGTGAGGTGCGCGTCACGATAGGACGTGTACTTCTTCGTGCGATCGACAATAGTCCCAGGCCCGAACCACCGTTCGCCGTGCGCTCATTGTTGGCGAGAAGCTTAAGGAAATGCTCGCGCAGGTCCTGTGGGTCCATCTGATTCAGGATGCCCACGCGATGCGTCAATAGCGTGGCTGTTGCCGGCGGGACCGCATTGCCTGTGGCCAAGAGATAACCTTTCTGATCATGCACCAGCATGGCGCAGGACGCATCGCGCAAAAGGCCCAACGCGTGGCGCTGCATATTATCCAGTGCTTCGATCAGCACATTCACCACGCGCTTGCGGACCGCTGCAGGTTCTCCGCTCATGTGGCTGGAACGCTCCACCGCTAGCACCAAGTCCATCATCTTATCATGGTCCATCGCACCGCAGTGTTCCAACAGCACCCTTGCGGCCGGATCGGTGAGGTGCAATTCCTTGGCCTCTTCCATCCATCGGCGGCCGATATCCGGCAGCGGGATCGAGTTGTGCAACTGGTCGTTATCGGGAGGCGCCATTCAAAAAAATGCGGTGGATGGAAAGGACCCCGTATTACGTCGATCGCCTTTCAGGGTTCGTTGAATTGTCCCTGAATTCAGGCCTTTGACGGCATGATCGCAGATCTTGGTTTTCTTTACACAACGGCTTATCCAAGGCGCACTTCCGACCAATGGCATCACCGGCCCGACGGACCAGCAAAATCAACCCATCTACCACTATGAAGACCTTATTGACCACCGCCGCGATCGCCCTCTTCGCCATGGGCTGTAGTTTGGATTGTGAACTCGGCAACGGAGCGATCCAGAAGCAGGAACTAAAGGTCGCCACGTTCACGAAGATCCAAGTGGACGGCGCGATCGATGTCACCGTGGAAAAGGGCGATACCCAGCGCGTCACCGTGGAGGGTGAGCCCAATTTGATCCAGTTGATCAAGACCGGCGTGAACGGTGATACTTGGCGGATCGGCACTTCGAAGTGCTATACCAGTACGCAGGGCATCACGGTGCACATCGTTTCGCCCGGCATCTCATCGATTGATGTGGAAGGCAGCGGAAGTGTGCATTCAGCCGATATCTTCCCAACTGGTCCGGTCCGTCTCTCCTGCAAAGGCAGCGGCGACATCACCATTGACGGCATCAACACGCAGGAACTGAAGCTGGATATGGAAGGCAGCGGCGCGATCACCATCAAAGGCACCTGTAGCCAATTGGAGGCCTTCCTTGAAGGCAGCGGTGACCTGCACGGGAAGGACCTCACGGCCAATGAGGCCAAGCTTGATGTATCCGGAAGCGGTTCGGCCACGATCACGGCCATCACCAAGCTGGACGCCAAAGTGCAGGGTAGCGGCGAGATCCGTTACGCCGGTAAGCCGATAGTGAACTCCAAGGTGGAAGGCAGCGGATCCGTGGTGCCTCTGTAATGAACAGGTCCGCGCTACTTCTTATCACTGCGGCAACGCTTGCCGCGTGCTCTTCCCCTGAGCAACCGAAGAGCGTGCCCGGGAATGAAGCCTTGGATAGCGCCTTCGCCGATGCCAAGACCTACAAACTGCTCGACCTGCCCAACCTGGACGACAACGTACACAACGACACGTTGTTGATCTATACCACGCATGCCATGGGCAACGGCCTATTCGTAATGGCCGCGCGCAATGTGGAGGACACACGCGAAGGGCTGCGCCTCTACCTCTATCGTCCGCGCCCCGACAGCAGCGCCGACGTGCTAGCCTACTCCAAGCCTGCCTACGATAGCGCGGTGATGCTGCCCACCTACTTCACCACAGGCGATACCGCGGACGGCATCATCATCCTTGCGAACTATGGTGAGCGTGAAAGCTGGGGACAGAACGTGTTCTTGTTGAAGAATGATCAGATCAAGGACCTCGGCTGGCTGGACGTTGCCGAGCGCGATTGGAAAACACAGGACGATAGCACCTTCCAATGGCGTGACAACATCGCACCGCAGGTGAAGGTCAAGGGCGAGGACGGACGCTTCGCCTTCACCTTCGAGGGAGACAGCGTGCAGCTGTATGACGACCTGCAAGCCCACAAGGATGTGATGCTTCCAACGGACCACATCGCTTACCACTATGATGGGACGCAGATGGTGCTGATGGTGGACGGCGAGGAGCGCATCGCTGATACGCTATGACCGCAGAGGTCGCTACATCTTGGCATTTCAACATGTTGCATTTCGTTCAGCCGGACCACATTTGATTGGTATGCACGCATAACATTCGTTGATACTTTAGGGCCCGGAACCACCACCATGAGACCTGAGGAAACAGTAGACCATCCGATACGCTGGGCGTGGCATCGCATCATGCGGCGCTACAACGAGAAAGCCTCGGCGCACGGCGGCTCCATGAGCATCGGTTACGTGCTGCTGAACATCGATCCTGAAGGCACGCCCAGCACCAAGCTCGGACCGAAGATGGGCATGGAGGCCCGCAGCCTCACGCGCACGCTGAAAAACATGGAGGACGAAGGCTTGATCAAGCGCGTGCCCGACAGTTCCGATGGCCGCATGAGCCGGGTGATGCTGACGGCCAAGGGCAAACAGATGCGCGACCTCAGCAAGGACACCGTGATCCGCTTCAACGAAGCCGTGCGCGCAAACATTCCCGCCGGGCAGCTCCAGACTTTTCACACCGTGATGAACAAGATCAATACGTTGCTCGACAACGACGAACTCTTCAAATAATGGCAAACAGACAGATCAAGAAAGTAGCCGTCCTCGGATCCGGCGTCATGGGCAGCCGCATCGCCTGCCACTTCGCCAACGTGGGCTGCGAGGTATTGCTCCTCGACATCGCTCCGAAGGAAGGCCCGCGCAACAAGATCGTTGATGACGCGCTGGCCTTCGCGCTCAAGAGCAACCCCTCTCCCATCTACGACAAGCGCTTCGCGAAGCGCATCACCACGGGCAACTTCGACGATGACCTCCCGAAGATCAAGGATTGCGACTGGCTGATCGAAGTGGTGGTGGAGCGCCTCGACATCAAGCAGCAGGTCTATGCCAACGTGGAGCAATACCGCACGCCCGGCACGCTGATCACCAGCAACACCAGCGGCATCCCCATCCATGCCTTGCTCGAAGGCCGCAGCGATGATTTCGCAAAGCACTTCCTCGGCACGCACTTCTTCAATCCGCCGCGCTACCTGCCTTTGCTGGAGCTGATCCCCAGCCCGAAGACAGACCCAGCGGTGATCGCCTTCCTCGAGGAATACGGCCGCCGCATACTGGGCAAGGTCACCGTGCGCGCCAAGGACACGCCCGCCTTCGTGGCCAACCGCATCGGCGTGTTCGGCATCATGGACATCTTCCACCTGATCAACGACATGGGCCTTTCCGTGGAAGAGGTGGACCGCCTCACCGGACCCGTGATCGGCCACCCGAAGAGCGCCACCTTCCGCACCGCCGATGTGGTGGGCCTGGACACGCTGGTGAACGTCGCGAAAGGCGTGCACGACAACTGCCCGAAGGACGAACGCAACGCCCTCTTCGCCATTCCGGACTACCTCCAGAAAATGGTGGAGAAGCAGATGCTCGGCAGCAAGACCGGCAAGGGTTTTTACTTCAAGGACCGCAGCAGCAAGAAGGGCGAGATCCTTTCCCTTGATCTCAAAACGCTCGAGTACAAACCGCAGGTCAAGCCCAAGTTCGCCACGCTGGACGCGGCCAAGAAGGTGGATGACCTGCGTGAGCGCACGAAGCTCGTCTACCACGGCACCGATAAGGCCGGCGAGTTCTACCGCCGTTCCTTCCAAACGATGTTCGCTTACGTGAGCAACCGCATCCCGGAGATCAGCGACGAGCTCTACCGCATCGACGATGGCATGCGCGCCGGCTTCGGCTGGGAACTCGGGCCCTTTGAGGCTTGGGAAGCAATTGGGGTAAAGGAAGTGCTCACGGATATGGATAAGGCCGGTGTGCAAAGCGCACAATGGGTAAAGGACTTCGTCGCCGCGGGCAACACGCAGTTCTACAAACGCGAAGGCGGCGTGCGGCTGTTCTACGACATCCCCAGCAGAAGCTACAAGCCGGTACCGGGCCAAGAAGGGCTGATCGTGCTGGCCGACATGCCCGAAAGCAGCATCGTCTGGAAGAACAAGGACGCCACCGTGCGCGACCTCGGCGACGACATCCTGGCCGTGAGCTGGAGCAGCAAGATGAACACCTTCGGCGCGGAGGTGATCCAAGGCCTCAACAAAGCGATCGACCTCGCCGAGCAAGGCTACAAGGGCCTCGTGGTCTACAACGATGGCGCGCTCTTCAGCGCCGGCGCCAACGTGGGCATGATCTTCATGATGGCCGTGGAGCAGGAGTACGAGGACCTCGACATGGCCATCCGCACCTTCCAGAACACCATGATGCGCATGCGCCACAGCAGCATCCCCGTGGTGGCCGCACCGCACCAGCTCTGCCTCGGCGGCGGCACCGAACTCTGCATGCACGCGGACAAAGTGGTCGCGCACGCCGAGACCTACATGGGCCTCGTGGAATTCGGCGTCGGCGTGATCCCCGGCGGCGGCGGCACCAAGGAATTCGCGCTGCGCCTCAGCGACGAACTGAAGGAAGGCGACATCCGCATCAACCGCATGCGCGAGCGCTTCCTCACCATCGGCCAGGCCAAAGTGAGCACCAGCGGCGAGGAAGCCTTCGACCTCGGCTACCTCCGCCCCGGCCAGGACGAAGTGATCGTGAGCCGCGCCCACCAGCTCGCGCACGCCAAGGCCTGCGCGCTCGACCTCTGGAGCAAGGGCTACACCAAGCCGCCTATGCGCCGCGACATCAAGGTACTCGGCAAGGAAGGCCTCGGCATCGTCTACGTCGGCGCCAACAGCATGCAAAGCGGCAACTACATCAGCGAGCACGACGCGCTCATCAGCGAAAAGCTCGGCTACGTGATGAGCGGCGGCGACCTCTCGGAGATCACGGAAGTTTCCGAGCAATACCTGCTGGACCTGGAGCGGAAGACGTTCTTGGAGCTGTGCATGCAGCGGAAGACGCTGGAGCGGTTGCAGTCAATCATCACAACTGGGAAGGTTTTGAGGAACTGAGGGCATCCAATGAATCGCATGACAACAAGGAATGGCACAACGCACTGGCTTCTTAAGCTTGCTGTGGTCCTTTCTTACTGCTTCATCATGATCCCTGGGGAACATGTTGGCGGTCCACTCCTCGTCTTCGTTCTGTTCGGCTTAGGAGAAGGAGGTGCCATCACACTTGTCTGCGCCTTGGTAATACTCACGTTACTGGCAATTCTGACCTCCATGTTGATATGGGATGGGAGGTTCAATCGCGCGCTGTTTCCGACCGGGTTGATGATCCTGTCTGTGCCAGTGATCTACTACACACCTCAAATAATCGAGCACTCTTGGTTTGGAGTGCCTTTCATATCGACAGTTGCCCTTTTTGCTGTGTTGATGACCGCAACCATCTACTTCACTTTTCGCCGGAAAAGCAGAGTTGAAAATGAAGGAACAGCACTGAATACATGAATTGGATGCCTGATATAGTGCGTGGTTCTTTGGGCGTGCCCCGGCTCATCCTTCGGCTCCGTTCTGCTGCGCTCAGGAGCAGCCGGGTCGCGCTTTCCGCTGCAAGTCCTCGCTCGTTCCTCGCTGTGGGCTTTTCGCTACAATCGCTCACGCGAAATGCAGCACTGGTAATTGCACTATGCGTTGTCACAGTTGGAGTGCAGGCACAGTTCTTCAAACCGTATCGTTTCATGTCGGAAGATCTACTGCGTGAAAAGGGGGTCAAATGCCTATCGGTATACAGCGAAAAACCCGCTGGCAGATCAAAGAACCAGGAACTTCAATTTGACATGAACGGGCGGCTTGTTGAAGTTCTCACATTCTGGGGAGATCCAGTTCAAGCCGATACCGAACGATACGTGTATGACTCAACTGGAAAGGAGTTGACCTATTCCAGAATCGGATCCGTTGCAAATGGCTTTTCTGATAGTGGGGAACCACTAATAAAATGGACAACCCTAAGCTACACATCTCTATACGACAATGGCAGACTGGTCAAGTGCATCGGCAACGATGGAGCATATGAAATGAGCGGATCCCACTACACAATGCTCCGCTATGATACCCTGGGGAATATCATCGAGCGGATATATCAGGATACCATTAAGCATGAAGCAACACGTCTAGTGTCCGCATATGATAAAAGAGGAAAGGAAATTCTCAACCTCAACTATAACGCACACAATGACATCACCGCTTTCGAAGTCACATCATATGATGAAGAAGGCAGAAAGACGATCTCAGAGCTTCGTAATACAGGCAAGTACAGCACCTATCGAACAACAACGCGGTACTTCTATGACGATGCCGGAAAGCTCATCAAGGAAGAACGTCTCGATGATGGAAAGCCTGACCCCGTAGTGTACGGGTATAACTACGACTCCTCCGGCTTACTCACTGAAATCAAATCGAACATTATGAACGACTCCATCGAGTACACTTACTACTGATGAAGGTAACCGAGTTTCATCTTCATCTTCGGATGCCCGCATTCCGCGTTAGGGATAGCAGCCGAAAGCCCGGAGCGCCGTCTTCGGCGCGAGGACTTGCAGATTGGCGTGGAGCAGCACCTATCACGACCGATAAATGAGCATGGCTATGACCATTGAAGAGTTCAAACAACTGAAGGAGTCGGAAGACCGCGTGGAGTTCAAAGAGGCCAAGCGGAATTTTCCCTTCAACGGCGGCAGTAGTGCAGATCCGGCCGAACGGCGCAAGTGTGTGCTTGGATATGTGGCCGCACTCGCCAATGAAAATGGTGGGCACTTGGTCTGGGAATGACCAATGCCCATCCGCATGAAGTGGTCGGCTCGGACTTCGCTCTTGGAAAGATCGGCGCCATGGAGGATGCCATCTACCAGCATCATCGCATGCGGGTCCACATCACGGAACAATTCGAAGGGGATAAGCGAGTAGTGATCTTCAAAGTGAATCCGCGTCCAGTGGGCAAGATCTTGAAGTTCGAAGGCGTCGCTTTAATGCGCACTGGCGATAGCCTGCGTGCGATCTCCGACGATGAATTATTGAGCGTGCTGTCGGAACAAGAGCCAGACTTCTCCGCCAAGATCTGTAAGGGATTGACCATCGACGACCTTGACATTGAAGCGGTGGCACGAATGAAAAGCGCCTATGCGAAGAAGCAGAAGAACCCGTCCTTCGGGAATCTCAGCTTAGAACAGACATTAAGCGACCTCGAACTGACCAACACCGAGGGTCTGACCTATGCAGCGCTCATTTTACTGGGCAAAGTAGAGGCCATCAAACGATACCTTCCACAGAGTCGGATCATCCGCGAGTTTCGCAACGTGAGCACACAGATCCATCATGATTCACGCGATGTGTTCGAAGGGCCATTGTATAAGGTGATCGACGCCGTATGGGACGCGATCAATGACCCCCGCCTCAACCGTAAGACCCCGGTGCAGTTCGGCTCATACATCTTCGACATCTTCAGCCTGAACGAATCGGTGGTCCGCGAAGCACTGCTCAATGCAGTTGCCCACCGCGACTATACCATACAGAGTGAGGTCGTGGTGAAACAGTATCCTGACCGGATCGTGATCAACAACCCCGGCGGCTTCCCGAAAGGAGTAACACTGGAAAACCTCCTCACCGTGAGCAGTACGCCCCGCAGCCGCCTGATGACGGAGGTGATGGAGAAGACGGGCCTCGTAGAACGCAGCGGACAGGGCGTGGACAAGATCTTCTCGATCACACTTTCGGAAGGGAAGGCTGAACCTGATTACTCTGCATCCGATGCTTTTCAAGTGACGCTTGCTATTTCGTGCACCATTGTCGACAAAGCCTTTCATGTTTTCATCAATCGCTACCAACAGAGCGACAAAGAGCCGAAATTGGGAGTGGAACAGATCATCACACTCTGCAAGATCCGGAGCAGCATGTTCCAGAACTTGAAGCAACCGATCGTCGACCAGTTGCTGGCGATCGGCATGGTCACAAAGCCCCACCACTCCGCCAAGCGATACCAGCTGCACGATGATTACTATCAGATGGTCAGTGATGGCCTTAGGATCGGAAAGAGATACATCACTTACGAGATCGAACCGATCATCCTTGCTTTACAGGAAGGAGGAAAGAAGATCGGCGAATTAGTACCGATCATGGAAGCCGTCCTTTCGCGAAGCCAGTTACGCGGTGTGCTACAGCGACTCATTGAAGATGGAGTTGTGACCTCTTCCGGAAAACTGAAGGGGACCCGCTATGCACTATCACCCACCTTGGCGAACCTGCGGGGCAGCGCCTTGGCGAATGAAGCCTTCGCCCAATTACGCACGGTTCATGGGTGAACGGAACCTGCATATGACCAATGTGTCGAAAAAGGGTAAGAGGGCACCCGGCCATGTCGCTCCCTGTTCTCCATATTTAGTGTCAGAAATTGACATATTCGAGTTGTCGATTTCACATCTCGTTGAAAATCAGGATACTGACAGAGACACCTTTCAGTCCTCTCTTCTTCATATCCCTCTCCTGATCCTCCCAAACACGCTCAGGGCTGACCCAAGAAGTCCCCTTCTCTACCCCTGCTCCAATTCTCCATATCATGGAGGCGATCTTGACATAACGGGAGAATCAATTTCGACCTCGTCTGACCCTCAGTTGGTTACATTCTCAACGGCACATACCGCTGTTCTTCATATACCCTCACAGTTCCACCATATCGGTGCCCATCACCATCGAAAACAACTTGCGTTCCGCGTGAGGGATAGCAGCGGAAAGCCCGGAGCGCCGTCTTCGGCGCGAGGACTTGCAGCGGATAGCCCGACCCGGCTGCATTTGAGTCGGGGCACGCCCAAACAAACGAACTAAAAAGCTACAGCAATATGGATGCATATATCATCGCCGGATTCCGGTCCGCAGTAGGAAAAGCCCCCCGCGGCAAATTCCGTTTCACCCGTCCCGACGACCTCGCGGCGCATGTGATCAAACACTTGATGGCCTCCGTGCCGAACCTCTCCAGCGATCAAGTGGACGATGTGATCGTGGGCAACGCGACACCCGAGGCGGAGCAGGGCCTGAACATCGGCCGCATGATCGCCTTGATGGGCCTGAACAACGAGAAGGTGCCGGGCATGACGGTGAACCGCTATTGCAGCAGCGGCAGCGAGACGATCGCGATCGCCAGCGCCAAGATCCACAGCGGCATGGCCGATTGCATCATCGCCGGGGGCGTGGAGTGCATGAGCCCGATCCCCTTCGGCGGCTGGCGCATCGTGCCGAACCA
>JBEPUG010000100.1:0-13164 GCA_041691695.1 Flavobacteriales bacterium | reverse complement strand
CTCCTACAGTAGTTAGTGCGCTAGTAATTTCTTCAACCGTAAAGCATTCTGAGCGCCTGCACCCGCTGCCGTGTTATCGAATATCACCCACACCCGTTGACCGTTCCGCGAATGTTCCAGCACTTTTACAGCAAGGGCCTTCAGGAATTCGTCCGAATAAGATGACCAATAGATACGCGGGCTGCCGTGCAGCCGGAAGTACGCTGGATCCGGATGGCCTCCGGGCTGCAACTCGGTTGTTAGCAGGGGTGGGTCGGTGGCGACGCTGGCGATAGCGTTCACCTTCAACGCGTTCAAAGCATCCGGTGAAGCCCAAGAGGAATTGCGGGCTTCCAACACCACATGACCGGAATAGACCTCGCGCAAGGCTGAAAGAAAGTCCGACGCTTGGTCCGACCAAGCCAACGAGGGTAGCAGCTGGACCAGCACGGGTCCCAGCTTTCCCCCCAGTGCTCCCACCATGTTCAAGAATTCCTGTGCAGGCCTGATATCCGCCAAGCGGCGCTCATGTGTAACGCCTTTGTACATCTTCACGGCAAAGCGGAAATCGTCGGGAACCATTGCTGCCCAGCGCTCAAACGTCTTTGGTAGGTGCGGCCGGTAAAAGGTCGTGTTGATCTCGGTCGCATTGAAAAGCCGTGCGTAACGTTCCAAATGGGATCCAGATCCGGAAGGCTCGGTAACGGACTTGGGCACCTGCCAACCGGCGGTCCCAATGTGCACTTCGGGATCGGTAGCCATTCGTTGTTCAAGTCCAGAACTCGTTGGATGTGATAAAGCGCTTAAGTGAATAAGTGGTGGGAATACAGCCCTTACTGGACACGATCAGATCACTGCCCAAAGCTGTTCTTACGCACCAATATCGCCTGATCGCCGATATCCGCGAGCGTTCGACCTGCTGCGATAAAGCCACCATCGCTGAGCAGCGTCAACGAGTGCAGCACATCCTCGGTCGCTACATTGTAGGTCTGCTGCCACACAAGGAAGCCCGAGGAATTCACGCGCATCACCATGGCATTGGTCAAGTGGGCGTTCCCGGACCGTCCTGCGAGCACGAAGTCGCCATTGGTGGCGGTAGTGATGGATTCCGCGGAACTTGCTACGGTCAAATTTCCAAGGGTGCGCGTCCACAGCGTGTCGCCAGCGCTGTTCATCGCCATGAGGTAAACGCTGGGTATCGGAACGCCCAAGTTGAGCGGCCCATAGCTGTCCGTTCTCCCGGCCATCACATAGTCGCTACCGCTGCGTGTGATCCCGTATAACTCATCGTCCTTGATGCCTCCCCAGCTTTGCCACCATTGCTGCGTGCCATCAAGGTCCGTCCGCACGATGTACGTGTCCAGATCGCCACCGGAATTGGTGATGCGTCCCACGGCCACGTAGCCGTCGGCATCGGAACTCACTCCGCGCAACATTTCATCGGTGGCCGTGCCGTAATGCTGCGACCATTGGAATGTGCCATCGGTCCCTAGCCGCACCAGCAAGGCATCACTGTCGGCATCGACCCTTCGCATGCCGCAGGCGATGTAGCCGCCATCCGACGTTTGTTGCAGGCCGTATAACTCCTCCTGTGTCGCGGTAGCGCTCGATGTCCATGTCCACAGCACGCTGCCCGTAGGGGAGACTTTCGCCAGCAACGCGTCCTGGTCCGTTTGCCCAGCTGCGATGGTGGATCCGCAGAGCACGATATTGCCATCGCTGGCCAACACCGCGGATTGCACGAAGCAGGTGCCGGTAAGCGGAACATCATACCATTGCGTCAGAAGACCCTGCAGCGAGGTGCGCAGCAGTTGCACGCGCACGCGGATCCCGGTGGTGTAGGTCTCGCGCACAACGGTGGTGTATCCCGTCGCATCACCGAAGACCGCGACGGCATCCTGCAGTTGGGATCCGCCGTATTGCAGTTGGAAACCTTGTGCGGTAACAGCGGTGCCGAGCGAAGCGCCGAACGCGAAAAGAAGAATGCGGGTAAGCATGGCGTGAAGGTATGGAAGGCCAATTGCGGCCAAGTTGACTGACGTTCGTCAAGCCACGTGGTAGATAACGGATATTAGCTTCGCGCCGTCATGCGCTTCCTAGCGGCCTTGTTGCTGCTCCAGTTCGTAACTGTTCTTTTTGCCCCGGCCTTCATCGTAGGGGATTTCATTGCGGAACGAAGCTACATCGAACGGGATCTCTGCGTCCAGCGCATGGTGCCTGATGCAGAGCGCACCTGCCATGGCGATTGCTGCCTGAAGCGGCGCCTCGATGAAAGTGGGGCACGTGAACGCAACATGCCCACCGAACTGCGTGCGCTTCGCCTGAGCGATATGTTGGCGGACGCAGAGGCTTTGGTCCCCATCCCTGTCACAAAGGAGTTAAAGTCTTTTTGGGGCAACCTTCAGGAAGGAACGCTTGTGGGGCATACCCGCTTGAGCGCTCCGGTGCCTTGGTGTTGATCGATGACCGCCGCCCCATCGCGCGGCTTGTTTCTCGTTCGATCAATAAAAAACCAAGACATGAAGAAGATCATCATGCTCTGTGCGTTGCTGTTCTCGGCGCAATGGAGCTTGGCCTGCGACCAATGCGGTTGCGGCCTCCTGCTGGGTGTCCAGCCTTACGACCACGCCAATAATTTCGGCTTGCAATGGCGCATGCGCTACCTGCAAGGCGACATAATGAATGAAGCTGCCACGGACGAATTGAAGGTCCTGAAGCACGGTGGGGATGCCCATGCTAATGGAAGCGTAATGCCTGCGTCATCCGAGAATACGGAGATCTACATGGTGCTGGAGGCTCGGGGTCAATTCTGGTTCGGCCAGCACTTCAGCCTCACGGCGAGTGTGCCGCTGCTGAACAATTATGCCGCCGTGGGCAATGTCACGGAGACGGACCTATATGCAGTGGGCGATCCGTTGCTATTGGGCCGCTATGTGGTGATGGGCAGCAAGTCCGGACCGGACACCACGCGCCTTCGTCATCGCCTCACCGTGGGGTTCGGAGTGAAGCTGCCCCTCGCTAAACGGGGCATTACTCAATACGGTCAAACACTGGACCCGGATATGCAACCCAGCACGGGCACGTGGGACGAGATGGCCAGCGTTGAGTATTCCGTTCGCGGCAAGGTCTGGGGCACGAGCCTCAGCCTATTCGGTCGTTACAACGGCACCGCGAGCGATGGCTTCCAACTCGGAAACGCCGTGAATTTCAAGGCAGATATGTTCCGCGTCATTCCGATCAAGAGCGTCCAGCTGCTGCCATCGGCCGGTGTCTACGTGGAAGATCTGATGACCGATGTGGACAACGGAGTGTCCGACAAGACCACCGGGGGCTATACGGTCTTCAGCGACCTGGGTATGCAACTTTGGTGGAAGGACCTCGGCTTCTCCTTTGCCTGGCAGCAGGCGCTCATCAATGACCTCGGCTCACAGATGGTGCCCAACAAGGTGCGTCTCATCGCAGGGCTCACGTTCAATTTCGACAGGCAATAACACCTAAAAGCTCCGGCGTGCCGAGTGTTGGCCGCCCAAACAGGAACGACCGGATCACGTTCAAAACACATTCAATGAAACTGAAAAATACTTTGATCATGGCGGCCACGGCCATCCTGATCGCAAGCACCTCCGCGTGCAAGAAGGACAGTGAACCGCCTTCGACCTCACCGACGATCGGGAACGGGCACTTGCGCGTTTCCTTCACCTTCATGAACGGCACGGACACATTCCACCTCGGCGATCTGCTCCATGACGGGGCTGGACGAATGATCCGATTCGATACCGTGCGCTTCTTCATCTCCGGTATGCATCTGCACGACGATGCGGCAGTTGTCATCGCGCACTACCCGACGCTGTATGAATTGTTGGACGCTGCAGAGCCCAATGCGCAGTTCGATCTAGGCGACCTGCAGGCCCAGCATGTGCATGCCTTTGCATTCGACGTGGGCGTGGACAGTGTCGCCAACCATGCGGACCCAACTACAGCCGCCCCGCCTTTAAATGACTTGGCCATGCATGTGGACCAATCGACCGGCTATAGGTTTATTGTGCTTGCAGGCCACGTGGACAGCAATGACAATGGTGTTATCGATAGCGCTGATGCAACGTTCCACTATGTTATAGATACCGATGCGTTGCTGGATGAGGACGAGGTACATGTGCACCACGACCTCGCGGAAGGCGAACAGTTCGTGATCCAGGCCTGGGCCGATATGTCCGTTGTGCTGAGCGGTGTGGATGTGATGAACACCCCGACAACGATGACCGTGGACAACCTCCCGTTGGCCATTCAGATCCGCGACAGCTTGGTCTCCAGCCTTGGTCCCGACCCGGACGAATAGCTCCTTGATGATGCAGAACGGAACGGCCGCCTCGCTATCGTGAGGCGGCCGTTCTTCTTCGGACCATATCGCGATCAACCACGCTTCAGCCGAGCAAGGAGTTCCCGCATGCGCTGGATGTCCGGAGCTCTCGGCCACAGGTCCTTGAACGTCGAGTTGGTAAGTCGCATGAATGTGATGGCCTGATAGACGGCGTTGATCCCATAGGCCAGAGATGCCGAGAAGGCGGCGCCGGGTAGTCCATATGCAGGGATCAGCAGAAACCCTGCGACCACCGTGGCGACGAGGCCCAATCCGGAGCCGATCACGTTGTGCTTGTTCTGCGCGGTGCCGCTGAAATAATGGCTAAAGGCCTGCGACGCGGCCATGCTCAATATGCCGGGCACCAACAGTGTGATCAACAGGGTGATGCCCACGACCTCCGGCCCGAAGGCCCACTGGAAAACCACGGACGGTAGCAGCAGCAATACCAGCACCACAGCGGATGCGCAGGCCATGGACATTTTGAGGAACGTGAGGGTCAACAAGCGCTGGCCTTCCTCACCCTCGGTATTGCTCACTTTACTGTAGAGAACCACGGCCAAGCTCTTCGGCACCAGCCAAGCCCCTTCCGCCAGTTGGTTGGCCACAGTGTAGATGCCGAGCGCGGCGGTCCCCTTGAACTTCTCGATCAGCCAATACGCCAGCCGATAATTCAGCAGTTGAGTGGCATTCGCACCTTGCACGTATGCTCCTTGCCGCAGGAGCAACCGTATCACATCCGTGCGCCCATCATCATTCACGGGCTGCTGTCGCCGCAGCGCCAAGGTGCTCAGGATGACCACGCTTCCAAAGGCGAAGTAGGAAGCCGTGACGTAAGCCATGGCGGTGGCCTGCTCGGAGCGGCACAAGAAGCCGAAGACCGCGATGAGCAGTATGGATTGCACCACGCCGATCTGGTTGTAGACGCGGATCCGCTGCTGGCCGATCAGCACGTTGAGGTGGATACCATAAATGCCTTGCATCAAGGCGAGCAGAGCGACATGCCCGGCATATCCCTTTGGGACCAGACCGAAGAAACTGACAATGCCATAGCCGACGGAAGCTGTGACGACCGCCCACACGTAACCCGGCACCAGCAAGCGGCGGAGCCTCACTCGAGGCACCAGATAGACCAGCGCGCTGCCGCCTATCAGGTCGGTGCCGATCCTGATCAAAGTGATTCCGAGGACGATCAGCCCGATGGTTCCCAAGCCCGTGATACCCAAGCGATGTCCCGCTATCATGGAGACCAACAGCCCGATCACCGTGGTGATCACCCGTGCCATGATGGTGCCCGTGATCTGCTTCAGCATCACACGCCCGTTTTGAAAGGGAGGAGGCTGAACGATCCTTCAGCCATGGTGCAGCACGCGTTTGTAGACCGATAGGAAACCGCTGGCAATTGCTTCCGGGCTGAAGCGGCCACTTACCGTCGAACGCACTGTGTCCGGGGAATAGTTGCCGTGCTCCGAGGCCATGGCGATCATTGCTTTACTTAGTCCGGCGTCATCCTTGGGGGCGATCAACACGCCATTCCCAGGAACTATGAAAGCCTCTGGTCCGCCACAGCGCGTGGCGATCACCGGTTTGCCCAATGCTAGAGCCTCACCTGTAACCACGCTGAAGGTCTCCACATTGCTATTGATGATCACTGAGCCGGTGGCTGCCATGTGCTGCAACACCTCGCTGTTCGGCAAGCGGCCCAGCCAACGCACGCTCTGATCCAATTCAAGCGAGCGAGCCAATGCATGCAACGTTTCGCGGTCCTCGCCATCGCCGATCATGGTCAATCGTAGGTCGTGTCCTTTCAATAAGGAGATATGCAATGCCTTCAACACGCCGCTGATGTTCTTGGTCTTGTCCACGAGATCCGCCACCATCATGAAGTAGCGCGCGGGCCCAGCTGCCGGCAACTGCGTATCCATTCCGGGGATCACGTTGGGAACCACTGCCGGAGCGTGGCAGAGCTTCAATTGCTCCATGGCGTATCCCAGATGGGAACTGACCACTGTGATCTCGGCGGCATTGCCCAATAAGGAACGATCGAGTGCCTTGGCCCATCCACTTTTCGCCTGCCACGTGCCATCGAGGTATACGCTGCTCTGCTCGCTGACGATGTACGGCACACCCCATCTGCCGCTGAACCAGCGGGCCATAAGAACGGGTCGGGTAAGGATATGCGCATGAATGATATCCGGCTTGCCGCGTTCGGAAAGAAATCTGGCCAATCCGTTCGAGGTGGCTTTTCGGTAACGCATGAAATTCACCAGCTTGCGCATTGTGCGGGAGCGTGAACGGTCGGGCCGGTAGTAGCAGCGCAGTTCCCATGCGCCGTCGCGCTCATCAAGTTCCTGCGTCTCGCTTGTTTCGAGGTCCTCCAATTGTGCGACCAGGACGACGCTCAGCCTAACGTGCCCAGCGACCGCCAGCATTTGCTTGCGGATGAAGTCGCCCATTTGCGGGTCGTGGCGGCCCGGATACCATTTGGGCAGGGCGAGAACGTGCATGTCCGCGCAAAGTAACGTGGTCGTTGCGGCCCGACTATATTTGCGGCCCGTTCGGCGGCATGTCGGGCGGAAATGGTGGATGTAGCTCAGTTGGTTAGAGCGCCGGATTGTGATTCCGGAGGTCGCCGGTTCAAGCCCGGTCTTCCACCCAAACAAGAAGCCCCGAGAGGGGCTTTTTTGTTTAGGTGGAAGACAAGCCGCGATAGTGGCCACTGGTCGCGCAGCGGACGTTGGATCGAGATCTATCCCGCGCGTTGACGCGGGAATCCCGGTCTTCCCCCCAAAGTTTCTTGACAGGATCTCAGGATCCATAGGATCTCGAGCTCTATCAGTGGTCTCCCGCAGTGGACCCTGATGCTCCAATGCCATCAGGCCTCCGCTCCGTGCTTCTTATTCTCCAGCGCCGTAGCCAAGGTCCAAGGAACGCGCCGGATAAAAGGTGCTTGCCGCACCGGGCAATCGGTGACCAAGCAGACCGGGCAGGACGTGGGGATGCACGGATCCATGTGGATGAAGAGCTCCACTTCGCGACCGGAGTTACGGTTCACAAGTTCGTCCATTGCAGAGATCTCACTGTGCGCCTTCTCCACGGAATAGTAGTAGGGGAGCGTAACATGGCAATCGATGTGCAACGTGCTTCCGAATTTGATCACGCGGAAATTGTGGATATCGATCCACGCCGACCGGCGGTGCGCATCGAGTATCCCGATCATCTCCGCGGCCACGGACATGTCCGTCTCGTCCATGATGCCGCCCAAGCTCCGCCTCAACACGCGTAAGCCCTGCCAAATGATGAAGGCCGCGAAGCACAGCGCGAACAAACTATCGAGCCACATCAGGCCTGTGAAGTGGATCAGTAGTAGACCAAGAACAAGCGCTGCGGTGCTCCATGCGTCAGAAAGTAGATGCGCGCCGCCTGCTTCCAGCGCGGCCGAATGTTTTTCGCGCCCACGGCGTTTCAAGGCAAGTCCCATCGCCAAGTTGACCACACCGGAAAGCCCTACGATAAGGGCACCGGTGCTCAGTTCATGCACCTGTACGCCAGCGATCCAGGCCATTACGGCGCGGTAGATGATGATGCCGCCCGCCACGGCCACCAGCGAACCCTCGATCGCGGCGCTGATGAATTCCACCTTGCCATGCCCGTATGGATGCTCCCGGTCGCGCGGCTTTGCCGCCAGTATCAGACTGAAAAGCGCCAGTCCTCCCGCCGCTACGTTCACGATGCTTTCCAAAGCATCGCTGAGTACCGTGTTGCTGTGCGTGATATGCCACGCGATGAACTTCGCCGCCATCAGCACGATGCCTGCGCACAGCACCAGCGCCTGCAAGCGGATGTTTCCACGGGCGGTCGTCATGCCGCCAAGGTAATCGCCTGCCCGACGGGCCGTAAACTTGCGCCCCCAATGGCGTGAATGAAGGACCCGAACCTGCTCAAACCGGTGAATCTGTTCGTTGAGCTGCTCAACAGTGAGCGCACATCGGGTATCCTGCTTTTGGTCTGCACGGCGATCTCGCTCTGGCTCACCAATTCTTCCGCAAGCCACGACTATCTCGCTTTCTGGCATCAGGAGTTCGCCAACGGCTCGGTGGAATACTGGATCAACGACGGCCTAATGGCCATCTTCTTCCTGATGATCGGGCTGGAGTTGGAGCGCGAGATCTTCATAGGGGAATTGTCGGACCGGAAGAAAGCGATGCTGCCTGCCATCGCGGCCTTGGGCGGTATGCTCGTTCCCGCAGGCATCCACATGCTATTCAACCATGGCACAGCCTACGGCGCTGGCGCTGGCATCCCTATGGCCACGGACATCGCCTTCGCCGTCGGCATCTTGGCCTTGCTTGGGGATCGCGTGCCCATGCCCTTGAAGGTCTTCCTCATGGCCTTGGCCGTCATCGATGACCTCGGCGCCATCTTCACTATCGCCATTTTCTATTCCACCGGTATTCATTGGGGCTATCTCGGCGGTGCGTTCGGAGTGTATGCCGTCCTTCTCTTGCTCAATCGACTTCGGGTCTACAACCTCACGCCCTATCTGGTGTTGGGCGCCATCATGTGGTGGCTCATGCTGCATTCCGGGGTGCATTCCACGGTGGCCGGTGTACTGGTGGCCTTCGCAATTCCGTTCGGCGATGGTACCGAGCAAAGCACCTCATGGAAGCTCCAGCACGTCCTGCACAAGCCCGTCACGTTCATTATTCTTCCGCTCTTCGCACTCGCCAATACCTGCCTTGTTTTGGAGCCGGATTGGTACGGTCATTTGGTCACCAGCAACGGTTGGGGCATCTTCTTGGGATTGGTAGCGGGCAAGCCGATCGGCATCGGTCTGGCCTGCGCCCTCGCTGTGGGAACAGGTATGTGTGTCCTGCCCACTGGCATCAGCTGGAAGAAACTGCTTGGAGTCGGCGCTTTGGCTGGTATAGGCTTCACCATGTCCATCTTCATCACCCTGCTGGCGTTCAAGGACCCTGAGATCATCGTGGAGTCGAAGACCACCATCCTCGTCGCTTCGTTGACGGCGGGTATCCTCGGCTTCATCTGGCTGCGCATTGTGCTTCCGAAGCCAGCGCCGATCCAAGTGCAGGAGGTCAGCGACCTTCCTTGAATAAGCTTCAATAGGTCCGACTTCAGTTCCAACAAGTCCAGAGATGTAATGGGCCTTGAAGCCCTCCGGCTACCTTTGAGACGAACTGCAAAACAGGAAAGATGGAAGTGAGATTGATCGAAGCCGCCTCGGAGATCGGCGCTGGTACCCGGGGAACGAGCATGGGCATGAGCGCCCTGCGGGTTGCCGCTTGGAAGAACGGAAGCGAACTCTTCGGCCATGCCGAGGAAAGCATTCTTCGCGACGAGAATGACGTGCTCTATGAAGATGACAAGGAGTCGCCGAATGCGCACCATATCGATGGACTTATCCGCTTTCAGTCCGACCTCGCCTATGAGGTCTACAAATTCTTGAGGAACAACGTATTTCCGATCGTTGTCGGAGGTGATCACTCCATAGCCATCGGCTCCGTCTCGGGCACCAAGATGGCCTTCGCGAATGAGCGTGTTGGCGTAGTATGGATCGACGCCCATGCCGACCTTCATAATCCGTGGACCACGCCCAGCGGGAATGTGCACGGCATGCCGTTGTCGCTGTTGATGGACATCGAAATGAAAGGCAAGAACCATCCAGAGATGTTCACGCTCGATGTGTGGGACCGGTTGCGTACCGTCGGTTCCAATGGACCCAAGGTGCTGCCGCAGGACCTGGTGTTCATCGGCCTGCGCGACTATGAGGAGGAGGAGCGCGCCATCATCGAGAAGCACAATATCAAGGTGATCACTGTAAAGGACCTGCGCGAAAAAGGCGCGAAGGCCGTGGTGGACGAGACCCTTGCCCACCTCAGCACCTGCGACAAGGTGCACGTGAGCTTCGATGTGGACAGTCTCGACCCGTCGATCTCCGTGGGCACGGGCACGCCTGTTCCCGATGGACTTTTCCTTGATGAGGCCCGGGAGCTGCTCGCCGGTCTCTGTTCCGACCATAAGATCGTCACGCTCGATGTGGTGGAGATCAATCCGGCGCTGGACACGAAAAATGCGATGGCGGAAAATGTGTTGACGGTACTAGAGCCGCTGTTCCCGATCCTTCGCGCCCGCTGATCGCAAGTTCATGGCAGCTCTTGTCAAGTCACATGAGCAGGTCGCCCGGCATGTGATCCTTATCAAACCGGTGGGCTTCCGGTATTCCGCGGAAACAGCTTCCACCAATGGATTCCAGCGGGAACTCGCCGCTCCCGATGTGCAATACAAAGCGGAGAAGGAGTTTGAAGCACTCGTTGAGGCGTTGATCGAACGTGGGATAGGCTGTACTGTGCTCGATCCCCTGGATCCATCGGCACCGGATGCGGTTTTCCCGAACAACTGGTTCAGCACGGACGAGGAGGGTCGCTTGGTGCTCTATCCCATGGCCGCATCTTCACGCCGCACAGAACGCGATCCCCACTTGGGTGATACGCTGGCTAACGTTGGCTATGCCAGCACGGGTGCGCTTGACCTCAGCGATTGGGAGAAAGAAGGCCTGGCGTTGGAAGGCACCGGGAGCTTGGTCCTGGACCGGAAGACGCATACGGCCTATGCCGCGATCTCGCCCAGAACATCCGAAGCCGTGCTGGACGCATGGTGCAGCGAGATGAACTATCGGCCCATCACCTTCACCGCTACTATGGACGGCACCATGGATGGCCAACCTGTGTACCACACCAATGTGTTGATGAGCATCGGGGAGCGCTTCGCTTTGGTCTGCATGGATGCACTGCCGGACCTCAATGAACGGCATCGGCTTGCCTCGGAAGTGGCGAAGGCCAGAAAGGAATTGGTCCAGATCACCATTCCGCAGATGTTCGCCTTCGCGGGAAATATCCTGCAACTGCGCAGCGCGAAGGGCACGTTCATCTTTCTTTCGGAACAGGCATTCCGGGCCTTGAAGCCAGATCAGTTGGACCAACTCAGCAGGCACGGCGAGCTTGTACCCGTGTCCATTCCCACCATAGAAACCATCGGCGGCGGAAGTGTGCGCTGCATGCTCGCGGAGAACTTTCTTCCTTTGCGGGCCTAGGCCGAACCTCGACCCTCATGTTCCAAGACCGTCTCCAAACCCTTCTCGTTCCCGCGTTGCAGGCCGCTTTTCAGCAACTCTTCCAGCATGCGGTGGATCCCGCTGCCATCGTCTTCCAATCCACACGACCGGAATTCGAGGGCGATGTCACCATCAACGTCTTTCCTTTTCTGAAGGTGAGCGGGAAAGGACCGGAGCCCACAGCCACTGCCATTGGCGAATACCTCCAGACCAATGTTGAGGTGGTGGAGCGCTTCAACGGGGTGAAGGGTTTTCTCAACATCGTGATAGCAGATCGCTACTGGCTCGGTTTCCTGCGGGAAGCTGGGAAGGATGTTTTGCAATTCCCCGCCACCGGTGAGAAGGTGATGGTGGAATACTCCTCGCCCAACACGAACAAGCCGCTTCACCTCGGGCATCTGCGGAACAACTTCCTTGGCCATTCCGTGAGTCGGATCCTGCAAGCAGCGGGCAAGGAAGTGGTGCGCGTGCAGATCATCAACGACCGCGGCATCCACATCTGCAAGAGCATGGTGGCCTGGCAGAAGTTCGGAAACGGCGAGACCCCGGGAAGCACCGGTCTGAAAGGGGATAAGCTCGTAGGCAAGTACTACGTGGCCTTCGACAAAGCATACAAGGCGGAAACGGCGGAACGCATCGCAGCGGGTATCCCGCAAGGCGAGGCGGAGAAGCAGGCGCCGATCATGGTTGAAGCGCAGGAGATGCTCCGCAAATGGGAGGCGAATGATCCCGATGTGCGTGCGCTTTGGGAGCGTATGAACGGCTGGGTCTACGAGGGCTTCAACGCCACCTATGCCGCCATGGGCGTGGAGTTCGACAAGCTTTATTACGAAAGCGAGACCTATCTCCTCGGCAAGCAGGACGTGCTGGACGGGGTGGAGAAGGGCATCTTCTTCCGCAAGCCGGACGGCTCCGTGTGGGTGGACCTCACCGCCGATGATCTGGATGAAAAGCTCCTGTTGCGCGGCGATGGCACCAGCGTCTACATGACACAGGACGTCGGTACGGCGATCCGTCGCTTCGCTGAGTTCCCCGGTCTCCAGCGTTTGATCTACACCGTTGGCAACGAGCAGGATTATCACTTCAAGGTGCTCTTCTTGATCTTGAAGAAGCTCGGCTACGCTTGGGCTGATGGCCTTTACCACCTGAGCTATGGCATGGTGGACCTGCCCAGCGGAAAGATGAAGAGCCGCGAAGGCACGGTGGTCGATGCCGACGACCTCATTGCGGAGGTGATCGCCGACGCAGGAAAGGCTACGGAAGAACTGGGCAAGCTCGATGAGTTCACTGCAGAGGAGAAGACCGAACTCTTCCGGATGATCGGCCTCGCCGCGCTGAAATACTTCCTGCTGAAGGTGGACCCGAAGAAGCGCATGCTCTTCGATCCAGCCGCTTCCATCGATCTCCAAGGTCATACGGGGCCGTTCATCCAGTATACCTATGCGCGGATAAAGAGTTTGCTTCGGAAAGCTCAGTTGTCCGTTGTAAGTTCTCAGTTGTCAGGCGTGGAAGCGACCGATATTCCCGGACAACTGACAACTAACAACTATCAACTTCTTCAGGAGGAACGCAACGTGATCAAGTTGCTCCATCAGTTTCCGATAGTGCTGAACGAATCCGCCGTGAAACTCGACCCTTCCTCGCTTGCGAACCACACCTACGAACTGGTGAAGACCTACAACGGCTTCTACCCTGT
>JBEPUG010000099.1:0-13313 GCA_041691695.1 Flavobacteriales bacterium | reverse complement strand
GTTTCGGCATGGTGCTGGACGGCAGCGCGGACAGCGACCGCCGCATCAAGAGCATGCTGCACTGGGACGTGAACAACGGCATCGCGAGACGCGCATGGGCACGCAATCCGAATGCGCAGTGGAGCATTCGGGAGGCGATGAAGCGCGAACCCAAGCTGCAAGTGACCTTGGCCAACGAAGTGGAGGATGGTCTGATCGACGGGGCGATGGACCGTTGAAGTCGTATCGAATTGAGGAGTTTTCGCGCACTTTTTAACACATCTCTCTCTGATCAACTTATCTTCGGCATTGCGCCTTGCGCTTGGTCGGGCGCTCACTCCCACCCGACCTTCCGTCACGAACGCATGTGTATGAAGTCGAACTTCTGATCCAACACCCGCACCCATGAGATCAACATTCCGCTCTTTTTCCTTCGGACTTTCCCTCTTGCTGATGGCCGGTGCCATGGCCCAATCCCCGTATGCGGTGGTCGTCTCGGGGCAACTCGACGGATGCTCGCCCGGGCAGATGGTGACCATACAGACCATGCCGGGCACGCTGCCCTCCCAGTCGGTGACCGTTCCCCTCAACAGCTGCTCCTTCGAGACCGTGCTCTCTATGAACGAACCTTCCGGCGGCGTTCTGGCCTATTCCACCTGCGGCAACGGCACTGTCACGGCGGACTCATCCTCCTATTCCATCACCTCCCCCGGTGATTCAGGCTTGGTGATACTGAGCCTCGTGTGCGGTGGCGATACCTCCACGTCGTGCCAGGCCTGCATCACGGTTACGCAGACAAGTGCATCCGGATCGAACGTTCCCTTCAGTGCCCATTTCTCCAGTTGCACCACGGGCGGATCGGCACCATACATGAACAGCTGGTTGCTGCCTGACGGTTCGATCAGCTTGGATCAAGGCCCCACCTTCGTTTTCAATGGCCCTGGCGCATATGGCGTCTGCCTCGTTTCCTCCGATGCCACGGGCTGCACCAGCGCGGCATGCGATACGGTGTATGTCGGCGCGGATGGCACGATCAACCCATCAACCACCCCGGATTGCCAAGCTGGATTCTGGGTCGTGCAAGCCTACTCGGATACCTCCGGCGGTGGAGGGATGTTGGCGCCGATACCGAATGAAGTATGGGTATGGAACCTCAGTACCGGCGCTAACGACATCAGCGAATACGCTTGGGACTTCGGCGATGGCAATACTTCCACTGAGGCCTATCCCACCCACGTATATGATGGCAACGGACCCTATGTGCTTTGCCTCACCATCACCAGCGGTTCTTGTTCCGATACCTATTGCGATTCGATCAGCATCGATGAGAACGGCATGCTGAACGGCATGCAGATCGACGGCCACACCGCGGACCAGAACCAGCGCTCCGGCGGCTTCACGCTGAATGTGCTGGCAGCGATCCCTACCGGCGTTGCGGAGTTGCCCGCCATCGCGGAACTGAAGCTGTGGCCGAACCCGGCGCAGGATGAACTGAACATCTCGCTCAACAACAGCCGCCCCGGCATCACGCCTGTCACGGTGATCGACATGACAGGCCGCGCGGTGATCAGCGAAGGCCACAACATGGCGCTGGGCGTGAATACCCTACGGCTGAACACCAGTGATCTGCAGCCAGGTCTTTACATGGTGCGCATCGGGAATGACGCGCGCAGTGTGACGCATCGCTTCATGAAAGTGCGTTGAGTTCTTCATCCTTCTATGTGAAAGGGTGCTTGCAATTATGCAGGCACCCTTTCCTATTTCCACCTTTCGCAGAAGGGAATTATTAGCTCCGCCCAACGCGCACATGCGTTTTGCCGTGTTTGTTCTTGGATCATTTCCTGCTCACCAACACTGGACGTCATGCGAATTCCGACACGCTCATTCACCGTTGCCATGGCCGCACTCTTTGCAGCGGCGGCCATCGCCCAAAAGACACATACTCTTCAACTGTCCGGCAATGTGATGTCCGGTTCCATCGGGGATAGCGTGCATGTGCATGTTGGCCAAGGCGAAGTGTATCCTGCGATAGACATCGACCTCCCGTTGGACAGCAATGGCTATTACATAGGCTTTACGCACATTGAAAGCATGCAGATCGACGTCACGACCTGGACATCATGCGGAAGTAAGCCGTCACTGCCGGGCTATTCCATGCTATTCGATGAAACAGACGATACACTATCCGATCTATTCGAAACCCTCTACTGTGAAAGCTATATCGACTGCCGAGGGATACCTAAAGGCCCGAGCTTGGTCGGCACACCATGCAAACCGACCAAAGGAACTAAAAGTGTGTGGACCGTCAACTGCGAATGCAACGAAGGACCGTTGCGTTATCCTGGTCATCAATTCGGAAAGAAGGATTGATCGATGCTTGTGTCTTGCGGATCTGTGTTCACGTGTTCGCTGGCGCCCTTTCAAATTAATGTAGTGTCATAATCCAGGAGGTTTTTTCATCACCCCCCAACCCTTCGGGCCAACCGCACGTGTATGGGGTTGAACACTTGATCAAAAACCCTCGAGAACATGAGATCCTCTTTCCGCTCTTTGTGCTTTGGCCTCCTTACGCTTAGTGGGGCAGCAGCAGCCATGGCACAGAACTCCGTTACCGTGATGGGCTCGGTGACCCCGTGCTCCGGCACCAGCTATCCTGTCTGGATATTCAGTGATCCCGGCACCACCCCCGCCGTGGACACGGTGATCAACTCGACCGTGAACTGCACGTACTCCTACACCTTCCACCCCACCAATGCCTCGGGTGGACTTTCGGTACTGCTCTCCTGTGATGGCGGCACCACTTGGGCCTGGGGCACTTCGGACTCTGCGGCATACACAGCACCCATCGACACCTTGGTGATGAACCTGGTCGATTGCAGTGTATCCGGTTGCCAGGCTTCTTTCACGGTGCAACAAGCCATGAACGGCAATACGCCCACGCCTTGGCACATGACCACTACAAACACCAGCACCGGATACGCTCCGGTGACCTACCAATGGTTCATGCCTAACGGAACCCTCAACACGGATGCTGAACCGTCCTTCACCTTTACTCAACCCGGCACGTATCCCATGTGCCTCACGATCACATCCGATAGCGGTTATTGCACCTCCACGCATTGCGACACCGTCGTCGTGGACAGCTTGGGCCTGATCTCCACCAGCGGTGTCTGGTATGATTGCGCGGGTATACAGTGGGGGCTGAACCTGCCGGGAACGCCGTGCACAACGCTTTTGGGGGGAGAGGGCACTTGGAGCGACGCGTGCGTCTGTGTGGAGAACAACCCTGCGCCCTGTCAAGCCAACTTCTACGCAGCGCAAGCCTACACGGACAGCACCACCGATCCCAACGGCAGCATGGAGCCGATCCCGAATGAGGTGTGGGTATGGAACCTGAGCACCGGCGGAAACGGCGACACTCAATACCTCTGGAATTTCGGTGATGGAAGTTCCTCCACGGAAGCGTATCCCACACACGATTATGATGGAGATGGACCTTGGGACCTCTGCCTCACGATAACTACTGACAGCTGCATGGACAGCTACTGCGACAGTGTGAGCGTGGATGCGAACGGCATCCTCAATGGTCTGGTGATCGAAGGCCATCACGCCGACCAGAACCAGCGCACGAACGGCTTTACGCTGAATGTGCAGCAGGGCGCGACCAGCGGCATTGCGCAAGCCCCTGCCATTGCCGACCTGCGTCTCTGGCCGAACCCTGCTCAGAATGAGTTGAACCTCACCTTCAACAAAGCGCTGAGCGGCACCGTCTCCGTAACGGTGATCGACCCCAGGGGCCGAATGGTGATCAGCGAGAGCCATAACCTTAACGCTGGTTCGAACACGTTGCAGTTGAACACTGGATCGCTTGAACCCGGCCTTTACATGGTGCGGATGGGCAATGCCGCGCACAGCGTGACGCATCGCTTCATGAAACTGCGTTGATCGCTTCGACCTCCTTGCTGAAAGGGTGCTTGCATGTTCGCAGGCACCCTTTCGACTTTTGTGGTTGTCTTAAGCAAGAAGAATCTTTTCAGCTTCACCCAACCCCGGGGCCGAAGTTTGCGTGACTGGAATCGAACACCCGATCAAACACTCGAACAGATGAGATCCTCTTTCCGCTCTTTATGCCTTGGCTTGCTCATGTTTTGTGGCGCAGCCGCTATGGCCCAGAACACCGTTACCGTAGAGGGCTCGGTAACTCCATGCAACGGCACAGGATACTTAATCTACATTTTCAGCGATCCGAGCACCACACCAGTAATCGACACTGTGATAAACACTACACCAAGCTGTACCTATTCTTTCACCTTCCACCCGATCAATTCCTCAGACGGGATATGGGTACTACTCTCGTGTGATGGCGGAATTACCTATGCGGATCAAGATTCCACTGTCTTTAATGCAAATCCGATCGATTCAGTAGTGGTGAACCTAAGTTGCGGCGGTACGCCGGATTGCCTTGGCATCCCGGGAGGCCCCAACCTGCCGGGCACGGCTTGTACCGATTCAATTGCAGGTGGCGTCAACACCGGCATCTGGAGTCCGAACTGCATCTGCCAGCTCGACAGCGGCGTAGTGGACTGCCTCGGGATCCCAGGAGGCCCGAACCAGCCGGGAACAAGCTGTACCGATGCTTTGGGCAATACTGGAATTTGGAGTGCGGCCTGCGCGTGCATCGCCAATGTGGCTCCTTGCCACGCTGGCTTCCTGGCCACGCAGGCTTATGACAGCACCGCGACAGGTGGAGTGGAGCCCATCCCGAACAACGTGTGGATATACAACCTCAGCAGTGGCGGCAACGGCAGCTATCAGTTCCTCTGGAATTTCGGTGACGGCGACACCTCCAACGTGGCATACCCCACGCACGATTACGCTGGCCCCGGCCCCTATACGCTCTGCCTCACGCTGTATTCCGGCGGATGTACCGACACCTATTGTGACTCGATCAGCATCGATGCGAACGGCCTCCTGAACGGGATGGTGATCGATGGCCATCACGCCAACCCGGACCATCGCACGAACGGCTTTACCTTGAACGTGCTGCAACCTACACCTGCCGGTATTGAGGAAGTCCCTGCGTTCGCGGACCTGCGCCTATGGCCGAATCCCGCGCAGACCGAGCTGAACCTCAGCTTCAACAACACACTGACAGGCGCCGTGTCTGTAACGGTGATCGACCCCAGCGGCCGCATGGTGATCGATGAAGGCCACAACCTCGTAGCGGGGTCCACCACACTGCAGCTCAATACCGGAAATCTTGATCCGGGCCTCTACATGGTGCGCATCGGCAACGCCGCGCACAGCCTGACCCATCGCTTCATGAAGATCCGCTAGTGAACCAACGATAGTTTTGGAAAGGTGCCCGCAGCGATGCGGGTGCCTTTCCGCACATCGCACATGGTCCGTGAAAACCTGCTCACCGAATGCATCCGGAAGGATCCACGGGCAGAGCATGAGCTGTACCGAACGCTATACCCGATGATGATGTCGATCTGTTCGCGCTACGAACACAACCGCTTAGATGCCTCCGCGCGGATGAATGAAGGCTTCCTGAAGGTGCTTATGAACTTGGAGAAACGCCGGCCCGAAGTGCCGTTCGAGGCATGGGTGCGGCGCATCATGATCAATACCGTGATCGACAACTACCGCAAGGAGCACGAACGCAAAACAATGGAACGGATGGATATCCCGATGGACGCCCACGTCGGCACCGAAGTGAACGAATATCTAAGAAGCATGGAGGCCGACGCCTTTGCGGAGCTTCTCGGCCACGTGCCAGCGATGTCGCGCAAGGTGTTCAACCTCTTCGCGATCGATGGTTTCAGCCACGCGGAGATCTCCACGATGCTGGGCATCAGCGCGGGCACATCCAAGTGGCACGTCTCGCATGCTCGCCAGAAGCTGCAGAGCGCTATCGCACAAATGGTGGGCAGCACTGCCACCGTAAAGAACGCATTACCATGAGTCTCAACGAAGAATTCGACGAGCTCGCCCGGCGAAAGCTGGAGGAGCGCCAATTCGCCTTCCAGGAGGCGGACTGGCAGGATGCGCGAGCTCGCATCGACGCCCACCGCGGAGGTCGCGGAAGAGCCGCTTGGCTCATTGGCGCAGGTCTGCTGCTGCTCATCAGCAGTATGGCGTGGTATGGAACACGGTCCCTGATGAATGCGCCGAATATTGCGGCTGTTGAAAAGGGAAAGATCGATCGGTCACAGCATGTTTCACTTGTGAGCGCATCGGCTGCGATGAGCACTCCATCCCAACGGAATTCCCGAGTCGCAGCGCCCATCGTGGAGGCTACAGAAACGTCCCTGTCAACTGTACAGACCGCGAACAATGCCGTGAACGTAGAAGCAAGCACATCGGTGGTCGAGCGCACCGAGGCTGAAACGAGGGTGAAGCGGGTTGCCATTTCCGCTGCGACCGCATCCAATGTTCCGATGGTTGCACCAAGTCGAGCAGCTGAAGCTCTTGTCCCGGCTCCAACGCGGAGACAAGAACCAGTACCATCGAACGCCGCCAATTCAAACATGTCGAATAACAGCGATCAGCCTGCACTATCAGTTTCACAAGGTCATCAGCCCAGTGGTGAGGTCATTGGAAATGACGCGCATCAAGGTGAGGGATCGATCCAGCTTTCCACCGAGATCCCTAGCGATCAGCAGACCGCACTTTCCGAGGCTCGCTTCGACGTGAAGGTGGATCCATTGCAAGTCGACACGGGAATTCCGATCGGGCCCGGCATCACACTCGATACCACGCTGGCAGATGAGCAGGACCTTGTACTATCGGGAGAGGTAATACAGGTTGTTCAAGACCTAACGGGCGAATCAGCGAAGGTTGTAACAGGGTCCGATCAACCAACTGCCCTGGACACCAATGCGTCTACCGACAGCGCTTCTGCGCCAACATCGGCTGTGCCCAACGAAACGATCAATGCCGCTCCCCCTGCACCGGAAGCCGCTCCGCCCTTGGTTCCTGTAAGCTCTCCATGGGAGATCAGCGTCCTCGGTGGCTCATTCACATCGAAGACCGATTATTCCGGAAGCAACAGTGCAGAGTGGACCGGTGACATCAGCAGCGAACACAGCATCAGCGTGGGCGCGGAGTTCGTGCACATGGGCCGCAACATCGGGATCGGGGCGGGGCTGCATTATGGCAGCTACGCGGAACGCCTGCGCTCGAATGCAATCGACATGACCTCCACGAGTACCGCGAACTATTGGTACCTGCTTCCCGTGCATACCACCTTCCTCTTCATAACCGATACGCTACCTGGGCAGCCGCCGACATACACCGGCACTTCCGTGGACACGACGGTCAACGTGCTGACACAGGGTACGAATACCTTGACCAGCACCGAGCGCCTTCGCGAAGCACGCGAACAAATGAACCGCGTGAACTACCTCGAAGTGCCGTTGTTGATCGACGCACACCTCGTACAAGGTCGCTGGAGTTTTGGCGTGCGAGGCGGGCCGACCCTCGGTCTTTTGACAGGCAGGCGAGGCTCGGTACCGAGCGCCGACAATGAAGGCTATGTGGAATTCGCCGACATGCCCTTTCGCGAATTCATCCTCGGCTACACGACACGTGTCTATGTCCGCTATCGCTTCAATGCGGCATGGTCCGTTGGGATCGAACCGGCGATACGCGGGCAATTGATGAACAGCCTCGGCAGTGGAGACCTGGCACGGCACGCATCGTCGAAGGGCGTGCTGTTGAGCCTGAGCTATCGGTTGCGGTAGCGGCGGCCGGGGTACTCGTCATCATGCCCTGAACACGCAGGCAGGCGAGCACCTCCTTTGCGCATCGACCGAAACTGCAACCAGAGGTGTCAGGTCAAGCGATCCGGGCGACGACCTCCCTCGTAGGTATATAGCCACATGCATTCCACCTGCGACACGGCCGTCCTGTTCTTCTCGCGCACGGCGAACGATGAGGTGGCCTACAAGCACTTTCATTCCACCGGGGGAAAACGCACGAACGCTGCGATCGCCCGCGACCTGATCAGGCACGGCTTGTTCACCGCGCGTCGTTCAGGCTTGTCAGTGATCAAGGCGTTGGGTCCGGATCAAGTGGGCGATTCCTTCGGGGAACGATTGGCAAATGCGATCGAGGGCGTTTATACCCAAGGCTTTCAGCGCGTTATCATAATGGGCAATGACTGCCCGTGGATCACACCCGGACAGCTCGCCGAACTAGGTCACCAAACGTCTTCGCGGAAAGTTGTGCTCGGCCCGGCGGCGGACGGCGGAGTGTACCTGATCTCCTTGGACCGCGACGCCTACCGACGCAGCGCCTTTCTCCAATTACCGTGGGAGACCGCGACACTGCGGACGACCTTGGAGATCTATGCCCAGCGATGGTCCGGTAACGCTGCGGAATTGTTGCCGGAATTCCGCGATATCGATTCTGCGCGCGCGTTCCGAGCATTGCTGGACGACCCTTTCGTGGATCGAGGACTGATCGCCTCTTTGCGTAGTATCCTCTTTTCTCCGCTTGCCCACGGCGCTACTCCCATTTGGGTACTGCCTGCTGCGCATGCGCCGGGCGCGCGGATCGATCGCGGCCCGCCGGCTCCCTGAGTTCACGACCATTAAGGTCTGTCGCGGTCACGCACCTGCGGAATTTTTCCGGTACCGGGCATAATGCTGCGGGGCCATTCATTTCCTTCAACATTCACGTCGAACAATGCTTCCATGAGGAGATATTACGCCGTTTTTGCCTGTGCCATCCTGCTTGCAGGCAGTGCCATGGCCCAAGAGACCCGCATCAGCGGTCAGGTCAATGACAAAAATTCAGGTGGCACCTTACCGGGGGTGAGCATCTTGGAGAAGGGAACGCGGAATACCGCCGTCACCGATACCGCCGGCCGCTATGCCTTGATCGTTTCCAGCGACACCGCCACGTTGATGTTCAGCTTCATCGGTTACGCCGTGCAGGAGCAGGCCATCGCTGGCCGCAGCACCATCGATGTCGTCCTTTCCAAGGGGAACACGGAACTGGGCGAAGTGGTGGTGACGGCCCTTGGCGTGAAGCGCGAGGTGCGCAGCTTGGGCTATTCCGTGCAACGCTTGGAACCGAAACAGATCGCCGAGGTGAAGTCGCCGAACTTCGTTGATGACCTCGCCGGTAAACTCGCGGGAGTCACCGTGACACAAGGCGCGACCGGGACCGGAAGTACGAGCAAGATCGTCATCCGCGGTGAAGCGTCTTTTTCCAACAACAACCCGCTCTTCGTGGTGGACGGCACGCCAGTGAACAACAACTCGATCCTGAACCCGACGAACGAAGCCGCGATCGGATTCCAATCCGTGGATTTCGGCAACGGCGCCATGGAGTTGAACGCGGACGACATCGCATCGGTGAGTGTACTTAAGGGTCCTGGCGCCGCAGCGCTGTATGGCACGCGCGCCAGCAACGGCGTGATACTCGTGACCACCAAGGACGGCTCGGGAAGTAAGGGCTTCGGTGTGAGCTTCAACACGACGACGTTCGTCGACCGGCCCTTCCAACTGCCGAAATTCCAGAATGGATACGGCCAAGGCAACTCCGGTCAATTCGCCTTTCAGGACGGCCTGGGCGGCGGAACGAACGACAACATCAGCTACAGTTGGGGACCACCGTTGGACCAAGGTCTGCTCATCGCGCAGTTCGACAGCCCGGTCTATCTGCCCAACGGGCAAGTGGTACGCGGGGGCGACGTGGCCGTGCGCGACGGTGCGCCCATAACGCCCACGCCCTTCATCTCCCATCCGGACAATCTGAAGGACTTCTACCGCACGGGCGTCACCGCGATCAATAACCTAGCGATCACCAGTGGGTTCAATAAGGGCAACTTCCGCTTGAGCTATACCGATTTCCGGAACACGTCCATCATCCCGGGAAGCGGCCTGAAACGAAAGGACATTTCTGCGCATTTGAACTTCAACCCTACGGACAGACTGAAGATCGCAAGCACGCTCACCTACGTGAATTCCAGCAGCGACAACCGGCCCGCTGGCGGCTACGGTTCGGAGAATGTCAACTACGCGCTGGTGGCCTGGGGCCCTCGCAGTATGGACATTCATTCGCTGGAAAACTATTGGCAGCCGGGTCTGGAGAACGTGCAGCAGTTCTCCTTCAACTACACCTACTTCGACAATCCCTATCTCACCTTGCTCGAGAACACCAACTCCTTCAACCGTGACCGTGTCTTCGGAAACGTTGCCCTCACGTACCAGATCACGGACCACCTCAGCATCCAAGGGCGCTCGGGTCTGGATAATTCGGATGAGTTGCGCGCCTTGCGTCGTGCGTTCAGCACCAACCGCTTCCAAAGCGGGGCGTACGCCGAAGAGCGCGTCTTCTATAGGGAAGTGAATTCCGATGTGTTAGTGAACTACGCGCACACGTACGGCACCATCGGCATGGATCTTTCCGCAGGCGCGAACCGATTGGATCAGCAGGCGTCCGATGTACAGATCACGGCCGAGCAATTGGCACAACCGGGGATCTACAGCCTCAACAATGCCGCATCTCCGCTGGAAGTGTACCAGACCCGCGCCAACAAAAGGATCAACAGCGTCTACGGCATCGCCAAATTCAATTACAAGGAAGTGATCTACCTCGATGTTACCGGCCGCAATGATTGGTCCAGCGCGCTGGCCACGCCTTTCTCCACCGCCAACACCGGCTTCTTCTATCCCTCCGTCTCCGGTGCATTCGTATTGAGCCAGGCCCTAAAACTGCCGTCGTGCATCAGCTTCGCGAAGGTGCGGGCCAGCTTGGCGCAAGTGGGCAACGACACCGGACCCTTGCAGACCTCTTCCGTCTACGTCGCTGAAACACCGTACTCCGGGCAACCAACCTTTTCCGCCAGTGACGCGATACCGAATACCAACTTGAAGCCGGAGCGTACCACGAGCAAGGAGTTCGGCGCTGACGTGCGCTTCTTCAACGATCGCTTGCAGTTCGACCTCACGTATTACGACGCCCTCACCAAGGACCAGATCATCGCGTTGCCAGTAGCCATCTCCAGCGGATACACCCAACAAGTGGTGAACGGAGGCCGGGTGCGCTCGCAGGGCATAGAGGCGGTGATATCCGCCACGCCCATCCAGCACGCCAAGTTCCAGTGGAACATGCAGTTCAACTTCAGCCGCAACGTGAGCCGCGTGGAAGAACTAGCCGGTGGCATCGACCGGCTCACTTTGGCCTACTCGCGGATCTACGACAACCAGAATCAGACCGTGTGGTTCCAAGTGGCGCAAGGCGGACGCATCGGCGACATGTACGGCACCGACTATAAGCGCAACGAGAATGGCGATTACATCCTCACCTCGGATGGCAACTACATCACGGACAATACGCTGAAGAAGATCGGCAACTATAACCCGGACTTCATCCTCGGCATGAACAACAGCTTCACTTACGGCAACTGGAACCTCAACTTCCTGGTGGACTGGCATCAGGGCGGCACGCTTGTTTCGCGCACGTTGGCCTTGGCCGGTGTGGGCGGGCAATTGGAGGAGACCGCCTATCGGCCGGACGGAGGTATAGTAGCGAAAGGCGTGGTGAACACGGGCACGGACGCGAACCCCATTTGGACACCGAACACTACAGCCATCAGCGCAGAGAGCTACTACCGCCAGTACTATGATCGCAACAACGAAGTGAACAGCAGCTACAATGCATCCTATGCGAAACTGAGGCAGTTCAGCATCGGCTACTCCTTCAACACGGAGAAGAAAAAGGGACTGCTACAGCAAGGACGCAGCCTGAACGTCGCGATCATCGGACGGAATCTTTTCGCCATCAGCCACATCCCGCATGTCGACCCCGAACAGCTTGCCGTGCAAGGCCAGCAGTTCGTGAGCGGCGTGGAGGACATGAGCTACGCCACCGCGCGCAGCATTGGATTGAAACTCGGTTACGACTTCTGATCGAACAAGGACATGAAGAACACGACAATTCTGATCACGATCGCCGCCGCGTTGCTGATCACAAACACTGGCTGCCGTAAGGATCTCGACGAGATCAACACCAACAAGGACGCTCCCCTTGCCGTGGAACCGGCCTTCCTATTGCGCCAAGTGGTATACGACTATGGCGAACAGATGTCCTACGAAGGCTTCACCGCGGGCAACCTACTGGGACAGTACTTCACGGAGATCGACTTCAACAACTTCGACCGGGGCGACCTGAGTTCCCCGCAATTGGGTGGCAACCCATGGCCGGTGCTTTACAGGAATCTGCGCGATGATGAATTGCTCTTGGACAAGGCGCGAAGCAGTGATGTTTACGCCGTGTACGAGGGTCCTGCGTTGATCTTACACGCCTATATCGGAGCGGCGCTCACGGACATATACGGCGACGTTCCATACAGCGCGGCTCTCGGCGGCCTGAGCGGAAACGTGACCCCGGCCTATGACGGACAGGAAGCGATCTACACAGCCGACGGTGGAATACTGGACGACCTCGTCAAAGGCATCGCGGCGATACAGGCATACAACGGCGCCCAAAGCTTGCAGGGCGACATCCTCTACAATGGGTATTTGGCCGCATGGGTCACCTTCGCGAATTCGCTCAAGATCAAAAGCCTGATGCGCATCAGCGACCGCGTGGATGTTTCCGCACAACTGCAAGCGATCTACAACAGTGGCGACTACATGCAGAGCAACGCGCAAAATGCCGTGTACGACTTCACGGACGGACCTCCGAACAACTTCCGCATGGCCACCTTGCGCGACGGCGACTTCGACATGTTCATCATGTCCAAGACCATCGAGGAGGTGCTCGATAGCACGAACGATCCGCGCATCGCGGTGTTCTTCCGGCCCAATGGGAACGACAGCACGGGCACGCACTACCACGGCCTGCTCAACGGCCCCGACCCATCCCAAACATCGATCTCTGTTTCCGACTATTCTCTCCCCGGCACTATTTTCCGTGAGCATACCGGCGACCTTCAAGCCAACTTCCTCACCGCTTGGGAAACGCAATTCTTCCTTGCTGAAGCAGCGGAACGCGGGTTCATCGGCGGCAGCGCCCAACAGCTTTACGAAACAGGCGTGTCGCAGGCCTTCGACTATTGGCACACCACCATGCCAGCGGACTTCCTCACCACAGGACAAGCCGCGTTCAACGCGCCTGGTCACAGCCACATCCAGCAGATCATCACGCAGAAATGGCTTGCGAACATCGTCAATGGCTACGAGGGTTGGATCGAATGGCGACGCACTGGATTCCCTGTTTTGAAAACGGTCTCCGCCAGCTTGAACAACGATCTGATCCCGGTGCGCATGCCCTATCCGGCCGAGGAAGCTTCGCTGAACACGGTCAACTCTGTC
>JBEPUG010000098.1:0-13319 GCA_041691695.1 Flavobacteriales bacterium | reverse complement strand
TTTCACCAGGGCCTCGATGGGCGTGCTGATATGATCGCCGCGCATTAGCGGTATCGCGCAGAAGGAACACTTGCGATCGCAGCCCTCACTGATCTTGAAGTAGGCATAGTGGACCGGCGTGGTGAGCAACCGCTCCCCCACCAGCTCGTGCTTGTAGTCGGCCTTCAGTGTCTTCAACAACCTTGGCATGTCGCGGGTGCCGAACCAAGCGTCCACCTGCGGTATGCCGTCCTTCAACTCAGGAGCGTATCGCTGACTAAGGCAACCGGTGACGTAGACCTTCTCCACCTCACCGCGATCTTTTGCATTGGCCCAAGAGAGGATGGTGTCGATGCTTTCCTGCTTGGCATTATCAATGAATCCGCACGTGTTGATCACCACCACGTTGTGGTCTCCGCTGGTTGACTCGTGCTCCACCGCGATACTATTCGCCTTCAGTTGGGCCATCAGCACTTCGCTGTCGAAGGTGTTCTTCGAGCAGCCTAAGGTGACGACGTTCACCTTGGTGGGCTTGAGGGTCTTGGCTTTCATGACACAGACAAAGGGGCGGCAAATCTACTCCGGCCCGCCGCAAAGGACTTGGATCGACCGTGACTCATAAAGGGAAGTTGCCGACGAACGTGCCGGTTTTTCGGATGGATCGCTCCACGAACCCGGTGGACGCAACCTTTTACCCCATGAGAACGAACAAGGGGCAGCGTTCTTCCGGAAGGAACGCGAGCGCATGCGACAACATCGGACCGTCCCTCTCATCTGCTTAGGCTTGTCCTTATTGGCGATGTGCCAGCGCCTAACCGCGCAGGATTCTTTGGCCACGGCACGATTGCTTAACAGTGATCCACAGCATTTGCTGGAGATCTCGCAGGAACATGGGAATTCGATCACCCTTAGTAGCATCGCCAACTTCGGCCAGCGTGACGTGCGCGAGGCACCCGGAAATGTGCAGGTGATCACGGCCCGGCAGATGCAGGCCTCGGGAGCGAAGGACCTCTATGAAGCCCTTCAACTCGTGCCCGGACTCTCCTTCGCTCTCGGCGGCGATAATGCCATCGGTGTTGGCGTGCATGGCACTTGGGCCGCAGAGGGGAAGGTCCTTTTCATGCTGGATGGTAAAGCACTCAACGAGAACGATCTGGGCAGCTTCAACATCGCGGAACGCATCCCTTTGGAGAACGTGGACCACATTGAAGTGCAATTGGGGCCCGGCTCAATGATGCACGGCGGCTATGCTTCGTTGGGCGTGGTCAACATCGTAACGCGCTCAGCGGACCAAGGCAGCAGTTCACGCGCCTCGGTGCGCACCGGTTACTCGGCCGACCAGGTGACCTCCACCTTGGAAAGTGTCAGCGGCTCCTTTCGCATCAGTCGCGACCAGGACCTCAGCTATATGGCCAGCTTCGAGCACGGCCGCAGGAGCAACGCGTTGCGCCTGATGCCCGACAGCAGTCTGTTGAATTTCGCGGATAGCACCATGATGCAGGCATCTTCCTTCCAATTGAGTTATCGCTGGCGGGGGTTCAAGGCCACGATGGCCTATCTCGAGGAAAGCTACGGCGTGAGCGATGCCGCGCATTCGATCATGTCCAGGGATATAATCCTCGGCCTACAATACAAAGTGAAGGCCTCGCGAAAGGTGGACGGCCTGCTGCGTTTCAACCATGACGCCCAGGTCCCTTGGTATCGCCTCGACACCACCGATCCTTCGCTGCTGGCCGCCAACACCGCCAACCAGCGCGTATCGGCCTTGGCCATGATGAGCTACAAGCCCACAATGTGGCTCACTTTCAACCTCGGCACTGAAGACTGGTTCCAGCACACGGCCTATACCACTCGGATGGCGGGCGCGGAATTCGCCCTCAATGGGAAGGATGCGATAAACATGCAGGACGGCTCCATTTTCGGGGAAGTGGAATTGGCAGGCAAGCCCGGCATACTTAGCGGAGGCTACCGCATCGAAGGAAATGACCTCGCAGGACAATTTGCCTCGCCTCGCTTGGCCTACTCGAAGATCTTCGGCCCGGTGAACATCAAGTTCGCTTGGAGCAGTGCCTTCAAGGAGCCTACTGTGATGAACCTGAACTACGGCCCGCCGGACGCGGCATTGAAGGCGGAATATGCCACCACCAAGGAAGCCGAACTGGGCTTCCGGCTGGGCAAGTCGATCTCCCTGACGGCGAATGCCTACGACACGCGGATCAAGGATCCCATCACCTACATGAACGACCCGCTCACCGGGAAGCGCTACTACAATCGGGATGCGGCGGGAAGCACGGGTATCGACGCACGTTTCAGCGTGGAGACCAAGCGCACCACGGTCCTGGCCGGTTACGGCATTAACGATCCGATCGCGATGGGGAATACGGGCGAACTGGTGTCGGACAGCACCGTCAAGGGGGTCCTAGGCCTTCCCGCCACACGCGCTTATCTCGTGCTCGCATGGGATGTCCTCCCCTCTTTGACCTTGCGCGGAAAAGCCGTGTGGAGCAGCGAGGTCACCTCCCTCCAATACACGAGCACCGATCCGAAGGCACAGCCCGAAGCGATGGTGTGGCCCACTGTATTGGTCCTGAACGCAGGCATCACGTTGCGGCCCGCCAACTCCAACCGCCTGTCCATTGCTGCGGATTGCAGGAACCTGTTGGACAACCAACGCACACTCGTCAGTCCCACCACCGACGTGCTGACGCCATACGCCCTCAACGGCCGCTCCTTCGTGGTGGCCCTCAGCTACAAATTCGTGCAATGACCGTGAATCCGCTCCGCATCCTCTTGGGCACACTGGTCATCTGCCTATGCGGGCTGGTGCAGGCACAGAGCTATGCCGACCTGCTTGCGAAGGCGAATGCCGTGCCGGAGGGAAAAGCGCGCGCAAAGAAACTGATCGAGTACTCCAACCTCGAACGGCAGAACGGAAATTTCCGCGAGGCGGTGCAGTTCGCCGTCCTGGGATCATCGGAAGCGGAAAGCAACAACCTCACTACGGAGATGTGCCAGGCTTTCATGGCGCTGGCGGAGGCCCAAAAGGCGAAGGGCGACCTGGACAATGCGATCGGCGCGAGCATCAGGGCCACCATGGTCACCGGCAACCTGCACAGCAACCAGCGCATCGACGCGCTTTTGCAGTTGGCCGGGCTTTACATCGATGCCGGGCATCCGCAGAAAGCGCTCGAGCATTTGGATGAGGCGCGCACCAGCACCGCGGCATCGCAGATGGACATGTCCACGTACTACCGGACCGAGGCCCGCGCGAAGGCCATGATCCTGGCACCACCAGCGCTGGTAACCTACTGCCAAGGCATAATGCCGCAGGTAGCAGCGACGAATGACCGCTCCCTGATGCTGGACATCCTATCCACCTTGGCAACCGCGCAGGCCGATGCCAAGATGAATCAGGACGCCCTGAACACGGAGAATCAAGTGATGAAGCTGGCGATCGCGCTGGACAAGCCGATCGAGGCGGGTATCTGTTCGAACAACGTGGGTGAGTTGAACCTGCGCATGGGGCACAACGATGAAGCGCTCATCGCCTTCGGAAAGGGCCTGATCATGGTGGAGGACATCCCCTTGCTGCGCCTGAGCATGTTGATCAACGCCGCCAACGCACAGGCCACGGTCGGCAACAACGAGGCGGCGACACGCTCGATCGAGGATGCCGAAAGGATGGCGCGCAAAGGCCAATTCGATCATGTACTTCCCCGCCTGCTGCGCACCAAGGCCGCCGTGCAAGTGCTCCAAGGCGACCTGGTAAGTGCACAGAACACAGGCCTCCTTGCCTTGTCCTCGGCCGAGGACCTAAAGGATGAAAAGGAAGAGGTGACCACGTGCGATATGCTGGCGAACATCTTCGAGCAACGCGACCTGCCCGGAGAGTCGCGCAGCTATTATGCAAAGGCACGGGACATCGAGAAAAAAATGGCCACGGAGCAAGAGCAGGCGAAGACCGACCGCGATGGGGAACTGCTGCGCCTGCAACGGATCGAGAGGGAACAGGTGGACCTGCTGAACCGGGAACAACGCAAGGAAGGACGTTTGAAGCAACTGTCCGTCGAAGCGGAGAATCGGGACAAACAAGTGGCACTGCTCACTTATGAGAAACAATTGGAAGAGGCCGGTAAGCGTGAAGCCATCATCGCCAAGGAAAAGAGCGTGAATGAGCTCAAGCTGACCCAATCCGAACTGGAAACGGAACGCCAATCGCACAGGATCCAGGAACTGGACAAGAATCGTATGCTGCAAAGTCTCACTCTCACCAAGATGGAGATGGACAAAAAGGAGCAGACGCGGGCGAACGAGCTGTTGACCAAACGGAACGAACTGGTCGAGGCCGAGCGGAAGACCCTTGTGGCCCAACAGGAGCACGACCGTGCGGTGAAGAGCTTCTATATCCTGCTGGCGGCCGGCGGCATGATCCTGGCCCTCTTCATGGCTTGGGCTTGGAACAACACGCGCCGTAAGAAGCGCACCATCTGGACGCAGAACCAGAGGATCAAGGGCATCAACGCCGAGTTGAAGGAGAAGAACAACGACATCAAGAGCAGCTTGGGGTACGCACAGACGATCCAGTCCGCCATCCTACCTTCTGAGGCCGATATGCGCCGCGAACTGCCCGAAAGCTTCCTGCTGTACAAGCCCTTGGACATCGTAAGCGGCGACCTGCCCTTCATGAAGCGTATCGGGAACAAGATCTTCGTGGCGGCGATCGATTGCACGGGACATGGCGTGCCTGCAGCGATGATGACCTTTATCGCCTATTACGGCCTGAGCGAGTTGCTGGCCATCCACGCTGACCTGCCCTGTGGACAGCTCCTGGACCACCTTCATGAACATGTGAAGCGCACCATGGACGCCCGCGGTGAGGACAACCTTTACAACGACGGCTTCGACATCGGTCTGTGCAGCATCGACATGGAGACCGGTGAGCTCTCCTTCGGTGGTGCGCAGTTGCCGCTGTTGCTAGTCCGCGGGGGTGAAGTGATCCGCATCAAGGGCGATGTGCTGCCTTTGGGGGATCGCCATTTCAAACGACCGAACGGATACAAGGACCACCGTATGTTCTTGCAAAAGGGTGACGGCCTCTTCCTCTTCAGCGACGGCATCATCCACCAGTTCGGTGGTGAAGGAGGGCGCAAGAAATTCTCGATGAAACGACTGACCGAACTATTGCAGGAGACCGCCGGAAAAGACCTGCCCGGCATCAAGGAACACACGGAGGCCGTTTTCCATGAATGGAAAGGGGATGTTCCCCAGACGGATGATGTGCTATTGATCGGACTACGCTTTGCCGCTTGACCATGGAACCGAAAAAACAACCCTCCAACATCGACGCCGAACTGGAAAGGAGCTTGCTCGACTACAAGGGTAACCTGACCAGTGAGGTGCGCGTCCAGTTGCTCGACCTGCTGCACTGCATAGCGCAATGCAACCTGGGCGAACGCAAGGACCTGAAGAAACTCGTGGGCATCGCCTTGGAGTTGTTGGACAATGCACAGCGCTACAACACGGGTGAAGACGTTGAGTTTCGCTGGCACATTGAAGGCTCAGTGCTGATCGTTACCATCCGCAATCGGGCTTCACGGGCAAATGCCGAACGTCTGTTGGACGTGGTGAACTCCATTGAGCGAATGAGTCCTGAGCAGATTGCCCTAGCGTTCCGCAAGCAGCTCACGAATGAACAATTCGGCGAAGGTGGCGGCGCGGGGCTCGGGATGCTGCAGATCGCCAAGAAGATCGGAAAGAACATCTCTGCCGATGTCCAACCGGTTAAAAGGGATGAGTTTATTTGCACAAGCCAAGTAAGTGCCGACCTTGGCGCGGACCTGAAACGTGCTTGACCCCATGGAAGCCCTTCACATCGCGGCAACGCGGAATACCCCGGCGATCAGCCTTGACCCAGCGGCCAAGCGATTCCGCATGGTGGGAAATTCCTTGCCGGAAAATGCGGGGGAGTTCTACACGCCGGTCATCGCAAAGCTCAAGCTCGCCCTTCCTGAAATAGGCGATGGCGCCATTTTCGAATTCTGCTTACCCTACTTCAACTCCTCGTCGCTGAAAGCGATCTATTTGATCTTGGTGGAGATCAAGAAGGAGATCGACAATAGCAAGAAGTACGAAGTGATCTGGCATGTGGAGGAAGATGACGACTTCATGAGCGAAGCCGCGGAGACCTTCGTAGAGATGTGCGGTATCGAGCTGACGCTTCGTGAAGGGCTCATCGAAAACCCTTAGCGGTCACCGCAAGATCAGCGGCTTCCGCCTCCCGCCCACTTGAGTTTCGTGGTAAAGATCGCGTCTGTGGTTGAAGGCCATGCGTGGCTCCCTCCTGTTCCTCTTTTTCGCCTTCTGCCCTGAACACGCGTTCAGGGTCGGTCTGTTAAATACTGACTTTCTACCGGGCAACCCCTTAGTGACCTCGTCGCAATAAGCAAGCCTATCGCTGGCGTCTGCGCATTCATCGGGCGTTTGATCAACCTTATCGAAAAGCTCGCGTAGAAAGGGGATCATCGGCCATTCCCTAGTGAAGTAGCATGATCCCCAGCATCGCAAATCCCGCTTGCCCATGACCCGGGTCCCAAGGATACTTCTTGCGATCACTTGTGTCGCGCTAGCAGCCGCGGCCATCGCACAGCCTGTAAATGATAACTACGCGAACGCCATCGATGTCACTACGTACATCAATGGCTGTAGTCCGAATGCTGCATACACGACCGTCGCAGGAACACCGGACCTGGTGGTCGGCGCGAACTGGGACAACACCGGCCCGAATTATAACGTGTGGTTCAAATTCACCGCACCCGCCACAGGACGTATCAATGTGGTCGTTGACATCGGTGGCGTGAAAGGAACCCAGACCCGATCGCAGGTCGCGCTTTGGCAGGCCGGTGGTACGACCGAGATCACCAGTAAACACTATGCGTACAATGCAGAGGACCTGGCGATAGGCTCCCTTAGCCTGACACCTGGTACCATCTACTATATCAGCGTGGACACCTACAACAGCGCCAGCCGTGGCACATTTACCCTCTGTCTCCAGGATCAAGTGGACTATGACTACTATGAAGGGGCCATCAATGTGACATCTTATATCAACAGCTGTAGCCCGAATGCCGCTTACGACACGCGCGGGGCCACTCCGGACCGCAATGCCGGCAGCAACTGGGCCAATGGCACGCCGCGTTTCAACCGTTGGTTCAAGTTCACCGCCCCAGCAAGCGGGCGGATCAATGTCATCGTGGATGTCGGGGGGACCAAGGGTACGCAAACCTCCTCACAGATCGCTATCTGGCAGTCGGACGGCACCACTCAGGTGAGCAGTAAGAGTTATGCATACACCGCTGAGGACGTGACCATCGGTACCATGGGGCTTGTTCCGGGGAACACCTACTACATCAGCGTGGATACCTACAGTACCAGCACTTTTGGCACCTTCACCCTGTGCTTACAAGATCAAGTGGATTACGACTTCTACGAGGGCGCCATCAATGTAACGAGCCTCATCAACGGCTGCAGCGCGAATGCGGCCTATGATACACGCGGGGGCACCCCGGACAAGAATGCCGGCAGTAATTGGTCCGTTGGAACACCGCAATCCAACAGGTGGTTCAAGTTCATCGCGCCGCATGCGGACCAGCTGCGGATCACCGTGGACGTGGGTGGCACAAAGGGCAGCCAGACCAAAACGCAACTCGCACTGTGGAAGAGCGACGGCACCACCGAGATCTGGAGCGCCAGCGCTGTGAACCCGACCGACGATGTGATCCTGCGCGTGCCGGGCCTCACGCCGGACAGCGTCTATTACATCAGCGTGGACAGCTACAACACCGCGTCCTATGGCACCTTTACCCTTTGCCTTAGATCAGCGAACAGAACTGCCGCGCTAGTGGTCAATGAGGTCCTCTATGCCGAGAGCGGCGCGGCCACCGCGACAGCCAATGATGAATTCATCGAGATCTACAACGCGGATGCTTCGCCGGTGGACTTGGCCAGCATGCGCCTTTTGGACGGAAATATCCTGAAGAATAGCACCGATGGAGCGAACAGCATCACGGGAACAGCGACCCCATTCAATTTCGTTTGCTCCGGTGGGCAAGTTTGCTCAGGACCGACCGTTCTTCAACCCGGAACTTTCGCGGTGGTCTGGGTCGGGTCACAAACAGCCAGCAAGAATGCCGCCCACGCCAGTTATCAGGCTTGGCTGGGACAGGCCCCGAAATTGAACAATACTGGTGACGACGTGTGGCTCTACACATCGGATTCCGTTCTGATCGATCACATGGCCTATGGTACCGGAGGCGAAGTGAACCTACCCACCTTGCCCATGCTTTGGGACGATCCCTATCAAGCATCCTTGGCGGGCGCTGCGATCGGACGATCTATCAGCCTCACCCCCAGCGGAGTGGACAACAATGCCAGCGGCTGTTGGGAAGCCACGACCAGCAATGCAGCTAACGGAAGATGTGGTGGCTTCGAGCCGACTGTGGATCTTTTTGCGGGTCCCGTGGTCGCTAGTCCTGCTATCGATAATAACGCCGTGGACTCCGATGGGGACGGGGTTCCGGACAAGCTCGACCTGGACAGCGACAACGACGGTATACCGGATAAGATCGAATGCCCCGGTCTGGTCTTCAAGGGGGACTTCGAGTTTCTTACGGGACTTGCCAACGGTAACAATATCGGCGTCAGCATCCTTCCTTGGATCCTGGGAAGCGGACAGGCGGCGAACGTGGTGCAGGTTGATGGTAGCGGTGGCTTCGACTACGGTCAACACGGGCCCTTCGAGGATGCGGACCCATTGACCGGATCCGGCGTGCTTCAACACTATCTGGACATCGCCTCGGGCTCCAACAGTTTCTATCAACCCTTCACCCTCGCCGTACCAACCACCATCACTTATTCGGGCGCGTTCTCTACACGGGAAAACACCTCGGGAAATGGCAGCATCTCCATCCGGAACGGTGCTGGACTAGCCGGCACCTTGGTGGATGGTACAGGCTTGCAATTGGTGAATGCATTCGGCAATTCGCAAAGCACACCTTGGCAGCGTTATTCACGGACCATCACTCTCCCCGCCGGCACGTATTCCTACGTGGTCTACATGGATGACTACCTGAACTTCGACGAGGCAAAGGTCCAAGGGCCATGCATCGATACGGATGGCGATGGGGTGCCGGACTATTTGGACCTCGACAGCGACAACGACGGCATCTTCGACTTGATCGAGGCAGGCCATGGAAAAGCTGACGCCAACCATGATGGACAGATCGATGGGGCACTTACGGGCTCCGGCTTCAATGGCTTGTTCGATGGCGTGGAGACCAGCCCCGACAGCAATGTGCTCAACTACACCATCAAGGACAGCGATGGCGACGGCCGTATCGACGCTGTTGAACTGGACAGCGATAATGACGGATGCCAAGATGTGATCGAGGCAGGCTTCATCGACAGCAATGGAGATGGGATCCCGGGCCATGCACCCGTGACCGTGGATGGGAATGGTGTGGTGACCTCGTTGGCACCCTAAAACGATCCCGTGTTGGGATCTTGCGGTCAACATCAGCAGGAGCCAAGGAAAAAATGAGACTTTCAGCTTCTTAAAAGCAGCACTAAAAGGCAGGAGATCCGGGATCGCCGGACAAAAAGGGGAATGAACGCAAGGCAGTGTGGTAAAGTGATCTTTGCAGTATGTATGTGCTGGTTCTGGGGACCGAGCTTCGGTGCACCTGGCACTTCCTTGCCGCTTCATTCCAAGATCCATTCGCTAAAGCGCAACGCGGTCCTGCCGGAATCTGCGACACCGGTCGACAGCACGGACGAGGCTGCCAAGGCGCCCTTCGTTCCTGAGGTCCCGTTCATCGCACCGCCGATCGATGCTCCTACACCCCTGTTGAGCGGCCTGGATTCCGATGGTGATGGGATCCCGGACGCGGTGGACCTGGACGATGACAACGACGGTATTCCAGATGAAAATGAGATGACGTGCATTTCTCCATTCACCGGAACTCCGGGACCCGCTACGCCGGTGAACGGCGGCACCGTTATCACCGATATCTATACTAATTATCAAGGCTACTGGCATTCCTCGACCACGTCGATCAATCCGGTGAAACCCACCTCGGCCAATGAAATACTGGCCTTCAAGGTGAACGGGACCATCTATGCCACAGGCGTGGGGGGCTCGGCCGTGCTGGACACCGACGGGAACGGACTCTACGACATGCTCGACATCAACGGCGATGGTATCGGCGACCTGCCGATGGTGGAGACCAAATTCAAGGGGATCAATCCGAATGCCCCTATCATCAATGAGTTGGCGCTGGAGGGAGCCACTGATGATGGCAACCTGAACGTTGCCCTTGGCATGACAGTCGGCACGCCCAATCAAGATGAGCGCGTCTATCTCACTAACGGCACACGCTCTTTGAACATAGCCTCCGGCTTGGCTAACATCGGCTCCACTTGGTATTTTAACCTACCGAACTACGACGTGTCGGGTGTGGGCGACGGGATCCCCGACGTGATGATCGCTCAGGTGGCCCAGATCGGAGGGGTGAATGTGAAGTTCACCTTTTATGACCAGTACGGCACTGCTTTGGGGAACACGGTGGTCGTTTCCGAGACCGGAGGATTGAGCGGGGTATTGGGACAATGGATCCAGGACATCTACAATTTCAACGGAACAGTGTTCGCCACGAAGCAGACCAAGGATATCCGCTTGGCCACCATGGAGATCTCGGAGACGAACATGACCTTGGCGCAGGCCGGGACCATCGCCTTCCTCAAGGTGGAGGTCAGCGCCAACGCCGACTTGGCCTTCGTCGCAGTGAACTCCAAGTCCTTGGGATCGCCCTGCACGGACAAGGACAGCGACGGGGACGGCATACCGGACCGCTTGGACCTGGACAGCGACAACGATGGCATCTACGACCTGATCGAGGCCGGACATGGCAAGCCTGATGTGAATCATGACGGCAGGATCGATGGAGCACCGGCGGCTTTTGGTGCGGATGGCCTCTTCAACGCCGTAGAGACCAGCCCGGATAGCGGGGTATTGAACTACACCATCAAGGACAGCGACGGGGACGGCCATATCGACGCCATCGAAATTGACAGTGACAACGATGGATGCAACGATGTGATCGAGGCAGGCTTCCTCGATCAAAACGGTGATGGCCGCTTGGGCCCACTTCCACTGACCGTTGATGGGAATGGTGTGGTGACCTCGGGAGGGCCTTGACCATGATTGAAGGCCCTCGCCGCATAATATCGGCCTGCGGAGAGGTGCGGGTCGCGACGTGCGGCCTATTCAATCAGTTTTGGACTTGCGCTAGTTCTTGTTTCTATCAATAAACAAAACCAATTATGTATTTGATAATCAGATTATTATTATGGAGCTCATACGAATGTTGATAATTAAGAAAAATCTATACGTGCACTCTTGATTGGGGCTACGGTACATTGGAACTTCAGTGATCACAAAGAACATTCTGCCAGTTTCGACCTGACCCGAGCGTTCCTCGCTAATCTCAAGTTGACCGTCGTCACGTTCCAGGCCTTCTAAGGGCCACTAGATCGGCTTTATCAGAGTGATCGAGTTGGACCAATGCAACCACGAACTTATCGCAGGTCGAACGGACCAAGGCAAAGCGGCCCATTCCCAAGGACATGATCGACGGAGATGGAAACATCGACGCCATTGAACGTGAGACCAGTGGTGATCTAGATGATGACACCATCGAGGACAGCTTCACCGATTAGAACGGGGTTGGAAGTCTTGACCATCTTCCCCGACCATGTTCGGAAACGGCGTGTTGACTTACGGCGGACCCGTGTGCGTGAACATGCGGGATAATTCAGTCCAACTATTCACTTCCATTAGCTGTGTGCTTCCTATAATGAACAGAGCAGGAAAGGATTTTTCTAGTCGAGATTGTCAAGTTCCAACCCATCCTTTTCGGCAAACTCCCCGGATGCTTCGACGAACGAACCCTTTTTAGGGCTTCGCGTAGAAACGTGCCGGTCAGCCATCAAGAATGACGGTCGCTTGAGCGAATCCAAGTCCAATATGACGCCATCCACCAAGACCATTCGAGCCGATCGAGCACCTATCCGTGTGTTCGGTCAGTATATCGCCCGGATAGCCCTGTTTGTCGCTATCGTTGGCCTGTTTGCTTCCTCTGCTATCGCGCAAAATGGATACACCACTCCCGCCGATCTGAATGGTAACGGCATCTATGATTTTCAAGAGGTGACCAATGTGGCCATTTCATGCACGGCCAACACTACGGTGAACAGTATCTCTGGAAGCTGCACTGCAGGTGTGCTCATTGCTGTTCCAACCGTCACGGGCTATTGCGGCACTTTTACCCTGCTCAATGATTTCAACAATACGGGAAATGCTTCCGGCACTTATCCGGTAGGTGTTACCACGGTCCATTGGACCGCCGTGGACGGACGTGGCTTAACGGCCACATGCTCCTTTACGGTCACCGTCTTGGAGAACGTCCCACCGGTGATCGTCGGTTGCCCGGCAAACATCAGCGTGAACGCCACAGCCGGCACCTGCGCAAAAGTCGTCACCTACACTGCTCCTACCGCAACTGACAACTGTTCCGGCGTGACCATCGCGCGTACCGCCGGTCTCGCCTCTGGAAGCAGTTTCCCCGTGGGTGTGAGCACCGTGACCTACACCGCCACCGACATCTCTGGGAATACCGCCACCTGCACCTTCACCATTACCGTCGTTGACAACATTGCACCCACGATCACCGGGTGCCCATCCAATATCACCGTGAACGCGGGTGCCACATGCACGAAAACAGCGACCTGGACCGTCCCCGGCGTGACCGATAACTGCTCGGGCGCAACCATTACCCGCACCACCGGACCTGCACCAGGAAGCACCTTCCCATTAGGTGTGACCAACATTGTATACACGGCCACCGATGGCGCTGGCAATACCGCAACCTGCGCCTTCACCGTCACTGTGGTGGATGCCACCAACCCCGTGATCACCGGATGTCCATCCAACATCACTGTGAACGCCGGTGCCACATGCACGAAAACAGCGACCTGGACCGTGCCCGGCGTGACCGATAACTGCTCGGGCGCAACCATCACCCGCACAACCGGCCCTGCTCCCGGAAGCACCTTCTCCTTGGGAGTGACCAACATTGTCTACACCGCTACCGATGGAGCTGGCAATACCGCTACCTGCGCCTTCACTGTCACTGTGGTGGATGCCACCAACCCGGTGATCACCGGTTGCCCTTCCAACATCACTGTGAACGCCGGTGCCACATGCACGAAAACAGCGACCTGGACCG
>JBEPUG010000097.1:0-13363 GCA_041691695.1 Flavobacteriales bacterium | reverse complement strand
GTCCTTCGGAGCCGCTGGATCGCGGGAAGCGTATCGCCCCGCATCAGTGCGAGCTTGGCGAGTTCCAGATCCACATCCATGACTTCGAACGGATCCTTCTGGAGGACGAACGTTTCGCGCGCTTGCAGCAGATACGGCTCGGCGCGCTCTCCATTGCCCCAGTTGTCGTACGCCCTGCCGATAACCGATAATTCATTGACCGTCCCTTCGCGGTCGAACCCTTTGTAGATCTCATAGGCTTTCAGATAGTTCTCGATAGCCATGGCGTATTGCCCGGAGACGAAGTAATATCCTGCTATACCGTGAAAGCAGTCCGCCCTATTCTCCGTCGGACCGGTGCGTGCATAGCGTTCCAGCGCCGCTTTGTAATAGGCCAAACGTTCCTCTTGCCACCCGGCGGCGTTGTAGGACATCCGGATGTACCACAGCGGCGAGCACTTGCCCTGTACCACATGGAGCTGGTCCAATCCACTTATGCACTCCTTCCATGCGTTGATGGCCGCGTGGTAGTCATGTGCATCGTGCGTGCGCATCGCCACCAAGCAGGGGGCATAGGCCATCCCGACCGGATATTTCAGGGAACGTGACAGAGCGATCGCTTCCTCCATGGGGACGATCGCTCCGATGTCCTGTTGGGCCGTATACATCTGCATGGACAAGGCGATCAATAGATCCACGCGTGCGGCGGTAGGAGCTTCGGTGCGCAACCGCGTGCGCAAGGAATCGATCTCGCCTGTTTGTCCGATCGCCGAGATGCACAACATGAACATGACACACACCAACAAGGTGCGTCCAAAAAGAACGTGGTGGATCGGCAATTTCATGGAGGTGTCCGGATCTCAGTTGCGTTCCACGAAGTACATCTCCATCTCCCCTTTGCCTTTCGCCTGCACTTTGCCGCGCGGGGTGAAGGCGAGGCCACTCAAGCCTTTCACGAGGTCATAAGTGCTCTCACTGATGTTCACCTGCCCCACTTCACCGCTGCTTTCCATGCGACTCGCCGTGTTCACCGTATCGCCCCAGATGTCGTACTGGAACTTCTTCACGCCTACGATACCCGCCACCACGGGGCCAGTGTGCAGGCCGATGCGGATCTCGAAATAGGGCAGGCCCGCCGCTACTTTCCGCGCTTTGCCTTCGGCGATGAAGTCGCGCATCTCCAACGCGGCGCGCACAACGTCCGTCGCGTGCGTGCTGTTGGGCGTGGGTAGCCCGCCGGCCGCCATGTAAGCATCACCGATGGTCTTGATCTTCTCGATGCCGTACTTCCCGCAGATGCCGTCGAAGGCGCTGAAGCATTCGTGGATGTCCCGCACCAGATCCTTCGGACTGAGCAACTCGCTCATCGCGGTGAAGCCCTTGAAATCCGTGAAGAGCACCGTGACGTGTTCGATCAGCTCGGCCTCGGTACTGCCCTTCGCCTTCAGTTCATTGGCGACCTCCTCCGGCAGGATGTTGTGCAGCAGGTCGTCCGAGCGTTGCTTCTCCACGCGCAGTTCCGCCGTGCGCTCGTTCACCTCGATGTCCAGTTCATCGCGTTGTCTTGCCAGCATGCGATTGGCGTGCACGGAACGCACTGCCATGTAGGCCACGATGGAGACCGGCATGGAGAGGTAGACGGCGAGCCGCATGAACGTGCGCAGCATGAACGGCATTTCCTCGCCCGAGAATAAATAGGCCTGTTCCAGCAGCACCCCGCCGCAGACGAAGACCACTGCCCCGATCGCGATCAACCATCCACCGGGCACCTTCTTGCGCACGGCATTCCAAGCTTGGCGCATCACCTCGACAAAATAGACCAGCGTCATCCAAGAGACGTACCCACTGGTAGATCCGGGGAGATCGTAATTCAGGAAGTTCAGACCGATCATCACCGCTGTGAGGCCGATGAAGAACCAGGTGCCGCGCCGATCTCCACTACCGAACATGGCGCGCAGTACCAGCACGAGGAAGAGCACGCTGATCGGATAAGCGAAGAAGTTCACGAAAGCGCTTTGTTCCATAGTGGCCAAAGAGAGGCCTGCTGCCACCTTCATCACCGTGTTGGTGATGGCCACCAGCGCCAAGGCGAAGGAGAACACCGCCAATTGCGGCCAGCCCTTGTCGCGACCACCCCAGGACAGGATGGCGAGGGCCAGTAGCATGATGAGCAGGTTAATGCCCGCGAACATGCCATACAGGAGCAACGTGCTCCCTTCAAGTTGTGTGATGTTCTCCGTGACCGCGGGACTGGCCAGGGCGAACTTCAGTCGGTCCAAGCCGCCTTGATCGACGTCGCGGGTAGGCGCGTACACCGAACGGATGGCGATGATCTCCGGCCTCCCATCTCGGAGGAAATGAAGACGGACCGTACGACGTGGATTGAATGCTGCGGTGTGGTACGGGCTTGCAATAGCCGGTGCGGGCAGGCTCCCCATGCGTTCAACCAAACGGCCGTTCAGGTAAACGTCCATGGCGCCTTGGCTGAAGATGTGGAGGTCTGTTTCCACCATGACGGATGTATCCGAAGTGGTCGGGACGATCATTTCGGACCGCACCCAGAAGACCTTGCCATGTGGCAGACCTGCTTGTGCTGCGCTGTCCAGTGCGGGCCACTTCGCGTCATCGTATCCGCGCGTTGCGAATCCGGAGCGGTCGTCCTGTGAATAGCGCGGATGGCCGAGCTGCATCAGGTCGATACCCGGCATACTGGTCACGATATCCCACGCAAAGAACCGATGGTCGCGCAAGGCCTGTTCGTTGATCACCAAGGTACCGCTGCGTGGCGCGATCTCTTGTTGCAACGAAGGCGACGGAACAGCGACCGTGTCGATCGCGGATGCATACACTGCCGCGGCTACTGTGAGCGAGCTTCCTGCGGAAGGCAAGAGCATGAAAAGGAGCAGCCGATGGAATGCGCGACTCATTCGGCGCTGTGTTCAGCAGGCTTATAAACCCCGAGCGGAAAGAACTGGACCCTTCGCATGGATGATGTCTGTGGGCCGGTCCTTACCGGCCGCGAAAGGTGGACATTCCCCCCTTCCCTGCACCTCGTATTTCCACGAGGTCTGTTCAGGGCATGGTTCCTCTATGCTTTGCCAACGAAATACATCTCCATCCCACCCTTGCCCTTCGCCTGCACCTTTCCGCGAAGCGTGAACGCGAAGGCAGGCACCTCCCTCCCTTCCCTCACCTCCCTCACCTCCTTCACCAAAACATATGTCGCTTCACTGATATTCACTCGCCCCACCTCACCCGAGGATTCCATGCGAGATGCAATGTTCACCGTATCTCCCCAGATGTCGTACTGGAATTTCTTCACGCCCACAATGCCCGCAATGACAGGCCCGGTGTGAATGCCCAAGCGCATCTCGAACGCAGGCAGCCCTTGAGCATCGCGTTCCGTTTTGCGAGCGATCATGAACGCTTGCATCTCCAAGGCCGCATGCACAACATCAGCCGGCGTGGAACTCTTCGGATCGGGCAGGCCTCCCACGCACATGTAGGCGTCGCCGATGGTCTTGATCTTCTCAATGCCGTGCGCGGTGATGATGTGGTCAAAGGCCTCGAAGCAGGTGTTCAGCTCTTCCACCAGATCCTGCGGCGAAAGCTTCTCGCTCGCTTCGGTGAAGCCCTTGAAGTCGGTGAAGAGGATCGTCGCACTCTCGAAATGTTTGGCAACGGCGTGACCCGTTGCCTTCAGCTCATTGGCCACTTCCTCAGGCAGGATGTTGTGCAGCAGGTCGTCCGACCGCTCCTTCTCCACGCGCAGTTCCGCCGTGCGCTCGTTCACCTCCACGTCCAATTCATCGCGTTGTCTTGACAGCAGGCGGTTTGCATGCACGGAACGCACCGCCATGTAGATCATGATGGAGACCGGCATGGAGAGGTAGCTGGAGAACCGGATGACCGTGCGCACGCTTAGCGTGATCTCTTGGCCGATGCCGAAGTCATAATATGCCAGGGAAAACAGATGGCCTAAGCACACATAGATCAATGCGCCCATGGCGATCACCCATGCGCCGGGGCGCTTCCCGCGGACGGCGTTCCAAGCTTGGCGTAGTACCTCGAAAAAATATGGCAGCAGCAGCCAATACTTGTATTTGCCTATCAACGAAGAAAAATAGCCTGTCATGAAGTCTGCGCTGATCACAGCCGCGGTAAGACCGATGAAGAACCAAGTGCTGCGGCGGTAACCGCCGCCGAACAAAGCCCGCATCAGCAGCACCAGGAAAAGCAGGCTGAGCGCATCGGCGATAGCATTCACATTTACGGCCATGTCCATGGAGGACAGGGAAAGTCCGGTTGGGACCTTGCCCACGCTGTTGCAAAGTGCCGTCAATGCCATGAGGAAGGAGAACACGGCCAGCTGCGGCCAGCCCTTGTCGCGGACGTCCCGGGAAAGGATGCTGAGGGCCAGCAGCAGGATGAGCAGGTTGACACTGATGAACATGCCGAATTGGAGTATGGTACCGGCCTCTTGGTCCATCAAGTATTGCGTATCACCGGTGCCCGACAGCGCGAGCGACGAGCCCCTGCTCAGTTCACTACTACCTGCTGGCAGGTGCACGGCACGTATGGCGATGGTCTCCGGCTTTCCATCCCGGCGAAAATGAAGACGGACCGTGCGGCGTGGAACGAATGCGGCGGTGCGGTATGGTAGATCCCAACCCGGTTCCGGGAGGCTCCCGATGCGTTCCATCAATTGGCCGTTCAGGTAGACCTCCAGTGCTCCTTGGAGGAATACCTGGAGATCGATGCCCATGGAACCGGTCGTGTCAGTGGCTGCGTCCAATGCAGGGACCAGCACGTCGAAGCGGATCCAGTAGACCTTGCCAGGCGCCAGTCCCGCAAACCCTGCGCTGTTCAAAGGGGGCCAGCCCGCGTCGTCGTATCCGCATGCGGCAAAGCCTGGCCGATCCTCCTGGGAATAGTGAGGATGCCCCAACTGCAGCAGGTCGATGCCCGAGACCGTGGAGACGATGTCAAACGCATAGAACCGATCGTTCCGCAGGGTCTCTGCGATGACCACCAAGGGGCCGTCGTCCGGTCCGGCGTTCGGTTGCACCTGCATGGAATTGACAGATACGGTTATCGATCGCGGAGGTCTCCGCCACGGCCGCTATAGTCAACTGCCTGCCTGCGGAAAGCAGGAGCGTGAAAAGGAGCAGCCGGCGCAATGCGCGGCTCATCCGGCGCTGCATTCAGCCTCCGTGCAAACCCAGACCTGATCGAGCGAACCCCTCATATCATGTGCGTGGACCGATGTTGATCCACACTGCAAGGTGGGCATTCTCCGCGTTCCTTTCCCTTGTATTCCCACCAGTTCCGCCCAGCGCGGATGCTTCCTGTGGCGTCTTGATACCTGACAACTCCAGACGCATGTCGGGACAACGGACCACTAGCCTTCAGATCAACCGGTCCATCTTGAAGAAGGTGAAGAACAGCGCCGCCGCCAGTAGCACGCCACCGTCGATGCCAAGGATCACGCCATGCACGATGCCTCCCTTGAAACGGCCTGCCAAGGTGGCCACGCTGAGCACCAACACCACCACTGCATAGAGTGGCAAAGCCTGATCGCTGAGGTACCATGTAATGCCGTGGAAGAAGTAGCTGTACCAACGTGTCATCCAATACCCCAGCACCGAAGCAGCGAGGGCGGCGTTCACCACCGGCACCAGCGGCAAAGTGCTCATACCGCGAAGTGCGATCACGCCCACGACCAAGTGTATGGCAAAGGCGAGCCACGTGATGGTGAGAATGATGGGATCGCTCATGCGGTGAAGTTCGGTCTGAATGCGCCTACCTGAATTGTCATAGCGGTCTTGATCCGGTATCACACAATAGAGCCACTGAGAAAGCCACGCATGAATGCCCAGCCCGAATGGCGTGCGTGTTTGACCCTACGCGTTGTCATGCCTGGCTTGATCCGGTATCGCATACAGTAGCCACTGAGAAAGCCATTCACGGATGGCGCGCGAGTGTGACCCCGGGGCCAGCCCGGGGTGACAATCGTGAGGGTGACAGGATGAGAGGCTCCTCACGCCAAACCCGCGTGCACGAGCGGCACCACCTGTGTGGCGTAGAGCTCTATGCTCCGCATCAATTGCTCGTGCGGCAGTGCGCCGTTGCTGTATTTCATATCGAAACGCGAAAGCCGCAAGGCCTTCGCGGCGCGGATGATCTTCGTTGCCACCGTGACCGGTGAACCCACGCAAAGCGCACCCGTAGGTCCGGCTGCTTGTTCAAATGCCGCACGCGAGGTCGGGCCCCAACCGCGCTCGCGACCGATGCGTTCCATCATGGCTGCGTAGTGCGGCCACAACTCATCCTTCGCTTGCTGGTCGGTATCCGCGACATGACCCGGCGAGTGCGCGCCGATGGGCAGCAGCGCACGACCGGCTTCCGCCAAGCTGCGCTCGTAGAGGTCCACGAAGGGGACGAAGTTCAAATGGTCGCCACCGATCACCGCGAGCATCAATGGGAAACCATACTTCGCCGCGCGCACCACACTAGCGGGTGTGCCTCCGACACCGATCCATGTGCGTAGGTGTCCGCTCGCTGTCGGTGGGTAGACGCGTTGGTCCTTCAGCGCCGCGCGCGTCTTGCCGCTCCAGGTCACCGGTGCTTCTTTCAGCAGTTCAGCGAAGAGCGCGAGCCGTTCTGAAAAGAGCAGTTCATACTGGTCCAACGGAAAGCGGAAGAGCGCGAACGACTCGGTAAAAGAGCCGCGACCGATGATCACTTCCGCACGCCCGTTGCTGACGGCATAGAGTGTGGCGAAGCGCTCGTATACCCGCACAGGATCGTCGCTGCTGAGCACCGTTACCGCCGAGCCCAACCGGATCTGTGTGGTGCGTCCCGCGATGGCCGCCAGCACCACTTCGGGCGCTGACACCGAAAAGTCCGCACGGTGGTGTTCGCCCATGCCGAAGAAGCGCAAGCCGAGCCGGTCCGCCAACACCGCTTCCTCCACCACGTTGCGCAGCACCTCTGGGGCGGTGAGCAGTTTGCCGTTCGCATCCTGAGTGATATCACCGAAGGTGTCGAGGCCGAGTTCGAGAAGGGGCATGGTGCGTTTGATCAGGATGGCCTCAAAGCTAGAGGCCTGGGACAGGAATGCTTTGACAGGATCACAGCTCCGATACATATCGGAGTGCAGGATCGGTGCAAACCGCAGATCGCGCCGATCGATGCTGATGATGTGCCGCAAGCATCGTTGCATTTTAACCGCGAAGCGATCTTCTATTGACGCCTGCGGCACTGATCGCCCGAACACCAAGCCTTCACAAAGGACATCCCCAGCGCGTGGTGGATAAACATGGTCCACCAGCTGTGAATGGCTCTTTCCGAATGGCCAGATTAGTCCCCTACATCCATTGTCATCACTTCACCATGCGCAAACTGCCCCCCATGAATGAGTACCAGCAGCTCCTGTATTGCGCACTCGCACTGGTGGAAGAAGCCGACCTCGTGGCCATACTTCGCGCAGCACGTAAACATCCGGAGCGCAACCGTTGCATCGACATCGCGAACGCCGAATTGGACAAGGGCATCCGGCTTTGGGACACGTTCGCGGCCCCGAGCCGCCTACACACCTTGTTCACCACAGCTTGGCCGGAGTTCCGTGTGCTCGTTGATACGGAGCGTCGTTCGATCCATTTGGATTTCGGGACCAATGGCTCACCGAGCGATATCCGCAGTTGGGATGTTCAAATGGGAGCGACAGGTGTCGTGGAGAGATTCACCGACGTCTACCAGTACTACCCGGAAGGGATGCCGCCCGAGCCCGGGCCCAAACTCAAGGGCTGGAACCCACAGGAGGGTCTCGGACTTCAGTAGGCCGGCTTCACGATACAGCGACAGGGGATGTATGCAGAGTATCAACCTATTCTGTGAGCTTGGCCAGCAGACCTTTGAAGACGATGCCGTGGAAGGGCATCACCGAGTACCAGTAAAGTCGGCCCCATAGTCCTTTGGGCCGGAAGGTGGCGGTTTGCCAGAGTCGCTCTCCCTCCATCCGGAATTCAAGCCAAGCCTCGCCCGGAAGTTTCATCTCGGCGAAGAGCAGCAGGCGGCCTTCTTCCTTATCCGCATAGAGCACGCGCCAGAAATCCACGGAGTCGCCGGCCATGAGCGAGTCCGCATGGGTGCGCCCGCGATTCAGGCCCACGCCACCGACCAGCTTGTCCATGAAACCACGCAGGCGCCACAAGTAGTTGCCGGCATACCAACCCCTATGGCCGCCGATACGCCAGATGCGTTCGCGGGTGCGCTCCGGGTCAGTCATCTTCTTGCTGCGCTGATCCTTTAAGCAACCGAAGGTGGGCACCTGCAGGAAACCGGAAAGCTTGGCGTTGAATGCACTGCTCGCGAAGGAATCGGTCCATCCGGAGACCACGTCGTTGCCTTCTATCTTTTGTAGCGTGGCCTGCAACGCGGTTCCGTAATCGATGGGCTGCAGGCCGAGGATGTCGTTGAGCTCCGTGTTGCGGCACACCACTTCCACCTTCATGCTGTCCACCAGCGAGCTGGCCAAGCGGTACGAGGTGGACGTGACGAAGTAGAGCCAATAGGAGGACAGCCGCGGCGTCATCACGGGGACGATGCCGATCCACCGCCGCAGGCCGCGCACCCGCGCATAGCCCAACAGCATTTCCTTGTAGGTGTAGATGTCCGGACCACCGATGTCGAATGCTCGACCATAGGTAGCAGTTGCGCCCAAGGACTTGACGAGGAAGGTGATCACGTCTCGGATCGCGATGGGTTGGCAGCGTGTGCGCAACCAGATCGGTGCGATCATCACCGGCAGCTTTTCCACCAGGTCGCGAATGATCTCGAACGAAGCGCTGCCAGAACCGATGATGATGCCAGCGCGCAAACACGTCAGCCGATAGCTCCCACGCCCGAGCTCTTCCTCCACCGCCTTGCGCGATGCGAGGTGGTCGGACAGTTCGCTCTCGTTGATGATGCCCGTGAGGTAGATCACCTGCTTCGCGGAAGTGGCGGAGATTGCTTCGCGGAAGTTCATCGCCGACATCAACTCCGCTTTTTGGAAGTCCACGGAAGAGGCCATGGAATGCATCAGGTAGTAGGCCGCATCGATTTCCGTCGGTATGACGGACAACGAGGAGCGGTCCAAGAAATCCAGTTCCACCACCGAGACGTGTTCCTCCAAAGCAGGTGGCACGTGGAAGCGCGCACGGTCCCGCGTGCAGCAGATCACCTGGTGTCCTTCCGCTACCAGCGCAGGGAGCAGGCGTTTGCCGATATAGCCCGTGGCACCGGTGAGGAGAATGCGCATCGTGAAAGGTACGTGCCGCGCGCTCCTTGATGGATCTGGAAGAAGACCGCCCTACCTTGTTACCTCGGCGACCAGACCGAGCCCACACGACCATGAAGATCCTCTACATTGTACTCATCGTGCTGGTGGTCTTCTTCGTGGCCTCCCAGCTTTGGACGCAAAGCCAAGTGAGCAACATCGAGACCTATCCCTATCGCGTGGACAAGACCTACGACGGCTTTGAGGTGCGCACCTATCAGCGGGCCAACTTCATCTACGTCACCATGGATGCGCGGACCTATTCGGAGAATTCCAGCAAAGGCTTTCGCACACTCGCGGGCTACATCTTCGGAGGGAACGACCGTCAGCAGAAGATCGCGATGACCTCCCCGGTGGTGATGGAGATGGACAGCGATGTGACGATGAAGTTCCTAGTGCCGGCTCAGTACACCATGGACCAACTGCCGAAGCCCAGCAACGCGGAGGTCCGTTTCGTCACGGAGCAGGAACGCACGATGGCCGCCATCACCTTCGGTGGTTTCGCCGACGATGCGAAGATCAAGAAGTACAAGGACGATCTTTTTCAACGTCTCGCCACAGCCGGCATCCGCCACAGTGACCAGTGGAGTTTCCTCGGTTACGACCCGCCCTTCAAGCTGCTCGGCAGGAAGAACGAGGTGGTAGTGGAAGTGTTGCCATGAACGGCGCAACTGCGACGCAGGCACTATCTCCACGTCCTTTTATTCTATGTCATCGCGAGGCTTTTGCGAAGCGATCTCATCCAGCATTCGCGATGGGAATTCCTTTGAATGGAAAACTGGATCATCATGATCGATCGCGCACGGCCAACACGTGCTGAGACGGAAAGGGTCATGATGGGCACCGGATTCCACGGTGGTTCTTTCTTCATAATTATAGGACCTTCACGCGCAGCGCGCCCCTTAGGCGTTTACGTTTGCTGGCACAGCCTTCGCCCCATAGAACCAAACACAGCACCATGAAAGCGTCCAAGAAAAAGCCCGGTACGAAATCCGCGAGCAGCGCGGTAGCCAAGAAGACCGTTGCACGCAAGTCGGCAACGAAGAAGGCAGCTCCGAAAAAGAAGGCAGTTGCCAAGTCAGCAGCAAAGAAGGCTTCCCCTAAGAAGAAGGCCATTGCCAAGACCACAGCGAAGAAGTCAGCACCCAAGAAGAAGGTCGCTGCCAAGTCGGCAACGAAGAAGGCTGCACCTAAGAAGAAGACAGTTGCCAAGTCAGCAGCAAAGAAGGCAGCACCTAAGAAGAAGACCGTTGCCAAGTCGGCAACCAAGAAGGCTGCACCTAAGAAGAAGGCAGTTGCCAAGACCACAGCAAAGAAGGCAGCACCTAAGAAGAAGACAATTGCCAAGTCTGCAACAAAGAAGGCTGCACCCAAGAAGAAGACCGTTGCCAGGTCAGCGAAGAAGAAGGCAGCAACCAAGAAGAAGGCAGTTGCCAAGTCGCCGACGAAGACGGCAGCACCCAAGAAGCAGTCCGTTGCCAAGCCAGCAACGAAGATGCCCGCTCCCCCTCGGGCAACGACAGCCCCCACTCCTTCGCGCCCTACTAGTGCCGACGAGCAGGCAAAGCCGATGACGCCGACCGCCGAGCAGGACAGCACTCCAGCCGAAGAACGCGAAGGTTTTTCTCAACACTCGGACGCGTCGATCAACGTGCGACCCGAAGCCACCTTCGACCCGACGCCGGATACCAAAGTGCCTCCGCGCGGTCACACGTCGTTCGATCGCGAATCACAGACCGAACGCGTAGCAGCGAACAAAGGCAAGCGCGCCCGAATGGGCAACCACCGGAAGCACTGAGTCTTTGGTTTAGGGGCTTTCATTTCTTTGATCAGACTCAGGTGTTGGGCGGCTTCATTGTTCAGGCGTATTCTGATCGTGTGGCTTTAGGTCAGCGTATCTCGTTGCGGAAATCACCTTCCTGAACACCGACTGTCTTGATCTGCGATCCTTTGATCGATGCCTTCACCTGCGGTACTTCGCACCTCTCTGTGCCTCTGTTGTGCAAAGTCTTATGGCTCTCTCCCCTCACCTTTACCGCATGCGCGTGATCGTCATCGGTGGAGGTGCAGCGGGTTTCTTCGCGGCGATCAGCGCCAGGCAGCACCATTCGGATGCCGAGGTGCTCTTGCTGGAGAAGAGCAACAAGCTGCTCGCCAAGGTGCGCGTCAGCGGCGGCGGGCGCTGCAACGCCACACACGATCAGCCCAACATCCGCAAGCTGGCGGCGCACTATCCGCGCGGCGAGCGCTTCTTGCGAAAGTCGTTCGAGCACTTCAGCGTGAAGGACACTCTCGCGTGGTTCGCGCAACGCGGCGTGCAACTGAAGACCGAGTCCGACGGCCGCATGTTCCCCCTCTCTGATGATTCCGGAACCATCATCCGTTGCTTGATGGACGAGGCCAAAGCGCGTGGCGTGCGCATCGAATTGCATAGTGGTGTGAAGGCGATCGAACGCTCTTCGAATGGGTTCACTTTGCGCATGGAAACCGGTGGCGAACTGCTCACGGACCGCGTGATCGTAACCACCGGCGGCCATCCCAAGGCGGAAGGCTACGCTTGGCTGAAACAGCTCGGCCATACCATCGTTTCTCCGGCGCCATCACTCTTCACCTTCAACATGCCGGGCGAGGAGATCCGCTCGCTGATGGGCGTGGTGGCGGACCCGGTGCGGGCGCGGATCATCGGCACCAAGTTGGAAAGTACCGGTCCGCTGCTGATCACGCACTGGGGCATGAGCGGCCCCGCGGTACTTCGGCTTAGCGCGTGGGGTGCGCGCGTGGTGCAAGGCATGGGCTATCGCTTCACGTTGCAACTGCATTGGCTCGGCGGAATAAGCGAGGATGAAGTGCGCGCGGCGATGGCCGATGAGGAGCATCGCCGCAAGCAGGCACAGAATGCGAACCCCTTCACGCTGTCGCGCCGGCTCTGGGAATTCCTGCTGAACAAGGCAAGCATACCGTTGGAAAAGACATGGGGCGATGTCGGCAAGAACGATCGCAACCGCCTAGTGGATCTGCTGACGAACGACCGCTACGCCGTGGCCGGAAAGACGACCTTCAAGGAGGAGTTCGTCACCGCGGGCGGCGTGGCTCTGGAGGAAGTGGACCCGCACACCTTGCAAAGCCTCAAAGTCCCGGGGCTCTATTTCGCCGGCGAAGTGCTGGACATCGATGGCATCACGGGCGGCTTCAACTTCCAAGCGGCGTGGACCACGGGGTATTTGGCGGGGCGGTGAATGCAGCCGACACCACAACGACAGAGTCATTATCGTCATCGCGAAGCCCGCATTTGGGGCTGAAGCGATCTGGTTGGACTTTTAGGTCTTGATAGGCGCTGCCGCAGGCGCCATGATGAGATCGCTTCGCGGAGGCCGCTCGCGATGACGTCACGAATACTCGCGAAGCCGCCACCTGCGGGCCCATATCTGCGTTCAACGGCGTGATCGGCGGTTATTTTGATCATAGCCATCACCTGCGGCACCATACTAGGAATTGGTATTACTTGCATCACCGATGCCACCACATCACACCGACCTATCCACGCTGAACGGCTTATTCAAGGACGATGCGGCGCGCGTGAAGGAATGGGTGGAACTCTACCTGGAGGAAGCGCCGGGCTATTTCAAGAATGTCGAGAACGGCTTGGCCGCGCACGATACGAAAGCACTGGTCTGCGCCGCGCATGAGCTTCGTCCGCAGGCGCATTACCTCGGTGCGCCGAAGTTGCTGGAGCTGCTGGTGGTGATCGGGAACACTGCGCACAACGAAGGCGCCGATGCTTGTTCCGCCGCCGTGGCGGAGCTATTGAGCGTGGCCGAACGGATCGAATCGGAATTGCGCGAGCACCTGCGTTCGATCGAAGAACCGGGATAAGTACGAGGTGCAGTTCCTCCGGCCCCCACCGACCTTTACACGATGATCAACCTGGCCCTCACCGACGACCAACGTCTGTTCCGCAAGGGGCTGGTGATGTTGCTGCGCGATATGGCCGGTGCGGAGGTCGTGCTGGAATGCGCCAACGGCGAAGAACTGCTGAAAGGCCTGAAGGACACAGCTGTGGAC